>MWCL01000004.1 GCA_002070025.1 Spirochaetes bacterium ADurb.Bin215 | reverse complement strand
GCCCTCGATTACTATGCCCTGTATCATGGGCACCAGTGTATACGTTTTTTAGCGGGTGGTCAATTTACCGTTTTCAATTACTTGATTGGCACTTTTTACCAGATCCGCGGGAAGGGTAATTCCGCAAATTTTTGCCGCGTCGAGGTCAAGAAGCAGATTCTGTTCAGACGGATCGGTGAGGAACTTGGTCGGCATGGAATCCGGATTCTTTCCGCCGAGGATGTCAGCTACCATAACACCGGTGGCTCGTCCTGCCTTGTAATAGTCGAATCCGCTCGCGATAACACAACCGCCCTCGATGGCGCTGGTGGGGTCCGAGGAGAACACCGGTTTTTTCTGGGAAAGGGCTACTTCAACGAGTGCGGGAAGAGCGGAATATACCGTATTATCGGTAGTGAGATAGATACCGTCTACACGGCGGATAATTGCTTCTGTTGCCTGTTTGACTTCGGAGGAATTATTGATGGACTGTACCACGAGTTCAATCGAGAGCTTCTTGCAGGCGTCTTCGAGTTCCGCAAGAGCTGCGGCGGAGTTCGCTTCGGAACTCGTGAAAATGTGTCCAAGGGTCTTGATACCGGCGATACGTTTGAAAAGCTCAAGGTGTGCGTATATGTCGGTTTTGTCGGAAAGGCCGGTCACATTGCCTTCACCTTTTGAGAGATTGGGCACAAGTCCCGCGGATACAGGGTCAGTTACAACAGAAAAAACAACAGGAATGTCGCGCACACTGTTTGCGGCAGAAACAGCCATGGGGGTCGCTATTGCGACGATGACATCAACCTTGTCACGCTTGAATTTGGTTGCTATCTGGGTAGCGGTATTAACGTCGCCATTGGCGTTTTGAAGATCGTAGACCGCAGTGATGCCGCGCGCGGCAAGTTCGTCCTGAACGCCTTTTTCAACGGCGTCAAGTGCAGGATGGGCCACAATCTTGGAAATTCCGATCCTGGTAGTTCCATCATCGGTGGTGTCACCGGCTCCGCCGGCGGTGAGCAGCGCGCAGGCTACGAGGGACAAAACAAGTCCCGAAATAATTTTGCGTATCATGTTCTTCTCCTTGTGTTACTATGTGTAGTAACTTTTTGGATGATAAAATAAATACCGGGTACTGTCAACAAAACAACCCCGGGTAAGCGAAAAATCTTGACGGAATCCCGAGCTGACAATACAGTAGTTAGTACCTGCACGGACGGTATCCGTCCGTTTCGTTTCAAGGAGTGTGTATTGCCAGTACTATGCGACTTTATTGGTCAGGATGGTTTTCTGCTTCATCCCGGGTTCGGTGATGCCCGGTCTCTATTTGCCTCAATGCTTCCGGCGCTCGGAAGCAAATGCCGTACAGAGGATCATGAGAAGCTTCTGGACGGTCTATTAAGCCGCGAGGAACTTTCATCAACTGCAATCGGTCATGAATGTGCTGTTCCGCATATTCATTCCGATCTGGTGAGTGAAACCGGAATTGTCATAGCGGTGCTTGATCGTAGTCTGGACTTTGGCGAAGAGCTTCCGGTCCGGATTGTGTGTCTGCTCGCCGGTCCGGTCGGGGAGACCAATCAGCATTTACAGTTGCTTTCCCGGGTATGTCAATTTTTATACGACGATGAGTTTCGTGCTCGGATGATTGCCTGTACCACGGTGGACGAGTTGCGTGATCTTGTCCAGAAGCGGGATGCCCGGTAAGAGTCTGGAGCCGCTGGATTATTCCGGCAACCACCCGAAGCGTTTGTGCTCCCGGGACTCGAATGCTTCCTGTATCAGATCCTCGATATCGAGTGCATTATAGATATCCAGCGCTTCCTGCAAGTCGGCCTTGAGCACCGGGTGTTTCGGTGAAAAAAGCACACAACAATCCTCATAGGGTAAAATTGATGTCTCGTAGGTACCGATATCTATCGCGGTATTGATGATTTCCTGTTTGTCCATGCCGATGAGCGGACGGAGTACCGGCCGTTCAGCGAGGAAATTGGTGACACTGAGATTTTCTATGGTCTGACTCGCCACCTGTCCCAGGCTTTCCCCGGTAATAATGGCCTGCGCACCGATCCGGTCGCAAAGAAGGTTCGCTGTACGCATCATGCACATGCGCAGGAGCAGTGTCGCGTACGGCGCCGGTCCCTTGTTGCGGATACGCTGCTGAACGGCCGTGAACGGCACGCAGTTAAAGTGCATGCCGAGGCCGTAGGACGCGAGAATGGACGCGAGTTTCTCAACTTTTTGCTGTGCTTCCGGCGATGTATAGGGATGTGAATGAAAGTAGAGGCTGTCGAGTTTCATGCCCCGGTAGAGCATGCGGTATCCGGCAACCGGCGAGTCGATTCCTCCGGAGAGGAGCAGAAGTCCTCGTCCTCCGGTGCCGCAGGGGAGTCCGCGGCAGCCTTTTTCGGTTGAACCGTACACAAAACAGCGGTCCCGTACTTCCACCGCTATAACCGCATCGGGTTTGTGGACGTCCACGGCGAGAATTCCCGCTTCATAGACCGCTTCGCCTGAGTCCCGGGCAATTTCATACGAGGTGAGCGGGAAGGTTTTGTCCGACCGGCGGGCTTCAATCTTGAAGGTCTTGAGTCCGTCGTCGCGGAGGCGCTCCGCCTCGGATACCACCGCACGATTGATTGCGTCCATCGTTTTTTCAGTGATTATGGCACGAGCCCATCCGCTGATGCCGATAAGGTGACGCAGGGTATATTCAATCGCCGGGGCGGACGACAGCGGCCCTTCGATATACATCCGTCCTGCACGAAGGAATATTCGGGTTTTTTTACCTTCGAGGAAGAGCCGGGCGTTCTGTACCAGGCGCTGCTCAAAATCTTTTATATTACCGCCCTTGAGGGTCAGTTCCCCGATCTTGACGAGGTACACTGCTTCATTCGTAGTCATGAGTTCTCCTGAATATCGCGCTCAGTAGCGCGCAAGTGTTTGTGCGAGTTTTTTTGAAAATTCTTCGAGGTCATTCCGGGTAGTTTCCGGTCCGGTAGATATCCTGAACGCGTTCTTGCTGGCAGTTTTTGAGACGCCCATGGCGTCCAGAACCGGACGGTTGCCCTTTTTTGAGGAACAGGCAGATCCGGTTGATACGTAGATTCCTTCATCCGAAAGGATGCGTACCAGTACTTCTCCGGGAAGATGGTCATTCGTGCACTGGATGATCCAGGGGGAAAACCGGGGATCGTGTTCCGTACGGGTTTGCGGGATAACGGATAGTCCCGGAATGCCTCCGGCAATTGTCACGAGGTCGGCGGCCGGTTCTCCCGGTCGGCCGTACATTTCAAGGCAGCGGGAAAGGGCATGGGCTCCGGCAATATTTTCAGTTCCCGGCCGGAGCGTGCGTTCCTGTCCGCCGCCACGGATAAAGGGTTCAATTTGGCGGGCAAGATACAGTAGGCCGATTCCCCGGGGCCCGCGGAGTTTGTGTGCGCTGAACGATGCCGAGTCCACGCCGGGGAGAGCCGGCATGAGGGGGATTTTACCCGCAGCCTGTACAAAGTCGACATGAAAATGAGGTTTCCGTTTTCCAGCGCAGACGCGGGTGAGCGCTGTTGCGATTTCTGAGACGGGCTGTATGGCACCTGTTTCATTGTTTACCGCCATCACGGCGACGAAAGACGTTTCTTCATCAATGGTAGCAAGCACTGCTTCCGGCGTAATGAATCCGTCCCGGTCAACCGGAATGGTTGCAACCTTCCAGCCGCATTTGGCAAGAACGGCGGCCTGTTCCCGGATGGACGGGTGTTCGATCGCGCTTATGGCTATAGTTCCGCGGACCGGCCGGGTAAGGAGAGAGAGTAGGGGAATATGATTCGCCTCGGTTCCCCCTGAAGTAAAATAAAGCGTATTGGCCGGGCAGTTGAGGGCTGCGGCGCAACGGTCTCGCGCGGCGGTAAGAATGCCGGCCGCGGCCGCTCCGCTGCGGTGTATGCTCGAGGGATTTCCGAAATGGTCCCGCGAAATTTCAAGTGTTTCGGCGAGAATCGCCTCATCAGGCGGCGACGTTGCCGCCCAGTCGAGATACACACTCACCGGAGAATCTCCAGAACGGCGGAATCCGGAACTTCCGTTACGAACGTATCAGTCAGGGTGCGCTGGAGAACAAAGCGGACAACGCCGCCTTTTTTCTTTTTGTCGTTCTTCATGGCGGCGAGCAGTTTTTCTGCGGTGTCCGCAGCACCTCTTTCGGCCATGAGCGGGTGTACCGCATCAGTCGGCCAGCCGTACGCGGTGAGAATACGACGGATGCGGTCAGCATAGCCGGGATCGGTGATGCCGAGCCGGAGGCCAAGTTCCAACGCGCGGGCGATTCCCCAGGCAACCGCTTCGCCGTGGGAAATGGTGCCGAATCCGGCAACGCTTTCAAGGGCATGACCAAAGGTGTGCCCAAGGTTCAGGAACATGCGTTCTCCGGATTCCCGCAAATCACGTTCTACGACTCCCGCTTTTGCCCGTGCGCAACGGTTCACCATTTCATAGCGGAAAGAGGGTTCTCCGCGGAGGATTTCTGCGTGCTTCGTTTCGAGAAGGTCCAAAAGTTCCGCATCATAGAGCATGGCGGTCTTGACCATCTCGGCGAGGCCCGAACGGTATTCCGGTTCCGGAAGCGTGGCGAGGACCGAAGGGGCGATATGAATAAGTTGCGCGGGATAAAAGGTTCCTACGCAGTTTTTATAGTTTTCAAAGTCCACCCCGGTTTTACCGCCAATTGCTGCATCCGCCATGGCGAGCAGGGTGGTGGGCACCAGTTCGCAGCGTGCGCCCCTCATGTACAGGGATGCGGCAAAGGCGGTCATGTCGGTAATGACTCCGCCGCCGAATCCGGCAAATACTCCGTCCCGTCCCAGTGATGCGTCCAGCGCGGTTTTCAGGATGTGTTCTATTGAACGGAGGTTTTTAGCCGGTTCGCCGGCCTCAAGCACCACCAGCGGACATTCGGGATTAAATCCGTCTGCCTGCTTCAGCAGGGGCGCAGTATTGGTATCTGCTACATAGAGTCCGTTTCCGCTTTCCAGCGCGGGAACAGTTACACGATCATAAAATGAAACCATAACCGGAAAGCCGGGAATGGGAATGGTGAAGTTTTCCATGAGGGGTATTCTAGTAAGTATTCTCGTCCATGGCAAGGAAGTTGGCACGTACTTTTTCAAGACGGGCAAGTTCACGACCGATTGTCCGTTCATAGTCGAGAGAACCGGTCGCGATGCGTTCCCGCTCGTCTTCCCAATATTGGAGGTCGGTCAGGAACAGGAAACGGAACTTGCGCATATTGGCCTTCTCTGCCCAGAGTTTCGCCTCATTCCAGTAGTGAAGGGCCGCGTTGTAACACGTTTCGGCGGTTTGCAAACTCTCAATATTCTGTTCTTTCCACGGAGCGTTGTAGAAATACGCAACCTGTTTGTCCCATTTGGAACCAAGCCGGAGATGCTGTTCAACCAGCTTGAGATTCAGGTGCATCATGAACAGGTAGCGGTATTTTTCCCAGTCTTCCTCGTCGGTTATTTTACCCAGGGCATACAAAGGATTCGCAAAATCTGCTTCCACCGCCCGTTCAAGCCAGTAGATGTTTTCCATGGTGTCGTCCGGGTATTGGTGATAATGAATGTGGTACAGACGGTAAAACTGTTCCTTAAATTGCACAACATACGAAAATACCGGCAGGGCAGTGAGTGCGAGAAAGAGGATTGCGATACTGAGGCGGACTATTCGGCATCCGCTGGCGCCTGAACGGAACATCACTTACAGTTTCGGCAGATTCTCCACGAGACTCCAGATGTTTTCGGTGATGGTTTCAATGGATTCGGCTGCATTGATGCGGACAATGGTCATTCCGGGTTCGGTAGTCCCGTAGTGATCCAGTATTTCCCGGTATTTATCGCGGACCCTTTGTTGAAACTCGGTAGTCTCAAAGATTTCTTTTCCGGCTCCCCGGGTGTGAACCCGGGTCATTGCCAGCTCAGGATCAATGTCAAAGAAAAAGAGCAATTCCGGTAACGGAAACGGTTCATTGAGGGTTTTGACCAAAAGGGGGTCACAGGAAAGACTTTGATACGCAAGGCTCGAAAAAACATACCGGTCGGTGAAAACCGCTTTCCCCGACTCGAGATGGCTCAGTATTCCGTCAGTACCATACATATGTTCTCCGCGGTCTGCCGCGAAAAGACGTGCGAGTGTTTCCGGTTCAACGGCAACCGATCCGGAGAGTACCTTGCGAACGATTTTTCCCGTTTCACGATCGGTCGGTTCGGCGGTAAAATGGACCGGACGATTAACGTTCCTGAAACGTTTTTCCAGTTCTTTCAGTTGCGTAGTTGTGCCGGTGCCGTCAAGGCCCTCGAAAACCACAAAATTGCGTACTATCATGATGTAATAATACGTCATTTTCTGATATGATACCATACTGGCATGAAACGTCCTGCGGTAGTCTACAGTGTTGAAATACTCCTTTTATTGCTGCTACTTGGGGGCGTTCTTCTCCTCGCAGGGCCGGTGTCTGCCCGTCTGGATGCTACTCTGGATAAAGCCCGCGATTCGTTGTTGAACCGTCTTGAAACAGAAACGGGACTTTCCTTTTCCTATGAATCAATATCGCCTTCACTGTTCAGGATGATACGGATCAAGAATCTTGTCATAACTGACGCAATAAACAGAACTGAACTGGCCCGTATTTCCGACACTGAAATACGGTACAGTATACTCGATCTTGTCCTGGGAAAACCCGAGCGGGCAATCCGCGAGATCACGATACAGAATGCCACCATCGTGATGGATGCCGAAAAGAATCAGGAAATACTCGCCCGATTTCGGGCATCAGGAGATTCAGGGCAGGAAGGGACAACCCCTTTTTTTTCACAACTGCTGGAGTCCGCCGACATTCTTGTTCGTTTGAAAAATATCTCGGTTATCTGGGCAGATCCCGAGCAAAATCTCTCGGTTACCATTACTACCGGGTCGGCTACCCTCGGTTCGGGAGGTCTGGCCTTCAATCTGGGCAGTGCCCTCGCCTATGAGCGGGAAAGTATCCGGGAGCATGGACCCATACGAGCGCGTTTCAGTGTCGATGGATCTCTCGAATCCGATCTCGAAAACGGTTCGGCTACCTTTACCATGGAATCTTTTTCCGGGAGGAAGTTTTCGTTGTCCCGGTTCGCGCTGGTAACGTCGTATCGTAATGGGTTGCTTCAGCTCAACTCGGTTCAGGATCTGCAGCCGGTGGATATTTTCCTGCAATGGGAAGTCGCAACAAATGTTCTTTCCGTTGAGTTTGAATGCGACCAGCTGTTCCCGCTGAAATGGGTACAGCTTGATGAATCGCTGGATATACCGGCATCACTGGACAACCTGACTCTTACCGGAAATGCAAACTTCACCCTTGATGAACAAGGTGTTCCGTCCTACGCGGTTTCCATGAAGGCCAGTCTGCCGGATTCAGCCTATGGCGGCGGCACGGTAACCATTCTGGCTGACGGTGATGATACAACTGTGTATTCGCATGCAGTCGGTATGAAAGGACCCAGAATTGATTTTGACTTTACGGGTATGTACAATTTTCGGGATCATGTACCGGAGGGCTTGTTGTCCATACGACGGTTTGAACTTCCCGGAGGAGACGGAATTTCCGGAGATCTCTATATTCAGAGAACCGGTAAAGGATTTGAGGGCATAATTCCGGCCCTCACCATTCATGATTCGATGTACACTTCGGTAATCATGATTGTTAATCCGGAAAGCGATTCGGTTATGGCGTTTTCACTGGACGCTGATGATGAAACCGGCCATATCAGCGCTGAAGGTACCTATGCGACCGGCGAGACCCCGTTCCTGGACGGTTTCCTCGCGTTTGACTCCATAAGCGTCCGGAATTCAGCTCTGTTTGTTCATCAAATTCTCTATCCCGAACAGGATGATTCCCGCGAGAGCCTTTCAAATACCCTGGATCCGTTCGGATTGACTACAGAAATTTTCTTTTCGTCAGACCTTTCGCAGTTTTCATTCAACTGTACCCGTCTTGTTATCGCATCGTCGGAAAAAGACGGTTTGTATCTTCTTCTTTCCGCGAAAGGAAACGAATCTTCTCTGGAGATTACCGATATAACCGTTTCTCCCGACCGGTTTTCCGTATTGGGAAACATTCATGCAGACTATGACCGTGAAGGCGATATTGTTTTCGATACGGATTTCACCATAAATACCATTCCCTATCATTTCAACGGAATGTATTCCGACCGGAATTTGTCGTTGTACGGTGACTATTCTCTTGCCGTCTCAATGTTCTTCCATCCCGGAGGAGGTGCTTCCGGGGTTGTCCAGATGAGCGGGTTGCCCATTCCTGTTGATCCGATGCTTTTGTCGCTCTCGCTTGATTCGGATTTTCGGTATAACCAACCCGATGGATTCAAGATGACGATCAATCAGGGTTCCGTAGAAGAAATAAAGGGAATGCTGCCGCTGGATACCCGTTTACGGTTTGCCGGGAGTGTGGAAAACACCGGTGTATTTTTGCATGAATTGTCCCTGTATGACCGTTATTCTTCCGTTAATGGCACCTTCCGGCTAACCGCTCTCAACCAGGACGGAGGAGACCGGCAGTATGAAGCGTCGCTTGATATGGCGTCTCCCGGAACTGGAGAGTTTTACCGGATAGCGGGAACCATGCTGCAATCCTCCGAGCTTTTTTTTGAAGCGAATGCCGAAATTACCGGTTTGCCGCTCATGCGCGTAACACCGGATCAGGGCGTAACGAATCTCGCGTCCCTTACAGCGAGTGTTTCAGGTACTCCCGCGACACTCTTTGCCGCGGCCGAGCTGTCAATGATGAATATCCGGTTATCCGGTTCCGATCTTGCCGCCCGGGGCGCGGTGCTTCTGGAAGACGGTCTTCTCACCCTGTACGATACCATTCTCTCCTGGAACGGGCATACGTTCAGTGAAGTGAGCGCCTCCCTGTCCATGGAGTCACTGTCCGCGGAACTTCAGGGTCTGTACAAGGGTATTCTTGATGAATCTCCCGTACAGGCAAACCTTTCAGCGTCCTTTATACCGGTGCTTGACGAAGTACATCACACGGGTTTCGCCGGATTATCGAAAATTGATACCTTCACGCTTTCGGCCCTGGCTGACGGGGTACAGTGGACATCAATCGCCACCAGCAAACCCTTTCCGGTAACACTGATCAGGGAACCGGGTATTACCGCTGTGTATGCCGGTTACGACGACATGATTACCGGATTTCTTCTCGATGACGGAACTGTATCGGTACAGGCCTCGGGTGATTCCCCGGTAACATTCACCGCGGACGGAAAAATTGACAAACAGGAATTGAGCGTTTCCGTGCGGGACGTTGTTGGTAAAATGGATAAAATCTGGCCCTTTACCAATATTCCTTATGTGCAGTTTGATTCGGGGCTGGTTACGGGAGCATTTGAAATTACCGGCCTTGTTACCGATCCTGAATTTTATGGTGAGTTTTCTACAAGCGACATTCTGGTGTATTCACCCGGTCATCTCGTGGAGAAATTCACGCCGGAACCCTTTGTGATAACGGCGGACGGAAAAACATTGTCTGTAAAACCATTTTTACTCAGAAGCGATAAAAGCGAATTCTCTGCCGACGCGATTGCCTATTTTGACCGCTGGATTCCAAATCGTGTTGAGTTGAATGTGGATACCATGCCGGGCAAACAGCTTCTGGTTGATACCGAGAATCCGTATTTTACCGTGGAAGGGCGTGCTTCATGCAACTTGTTCTTGTCATTCTCGAAAGAAGGTATCGTTGTCCGGGGTCCGGTAGGATTTGACCGTGGCTCGTTCGCTATCATGTTTTCCGGATTCATGAACAGCAACGATGGGGATAACTCATCAACCGATGTTTTTGTCGACCTCAAACTGGATGTAGGGCAAAAGGTCGAGTTCCGCTGGCCCTCAAACGATTTTCCCATTCTCCGTGGTCTCATCCAGGCTGAGGAACCGGTGCTCATATCGTATGACAGCTCACAGGATACCTTTTCGCTCAAGGGATTTGCAAATCTGAAGGGCGGTGAATTGTTCTATATCAAACGAAGTTTTTATCTCCGTCAGGGAAGTATTTCCTTCAATGAAAATCAGGACATATTTGATCCCATGATATCGCTTCGCGCGGAAATTCGCGAGCGCGATGAAAAAGGGGAGCCGGTCCGTATTATTCTCTCTGTCGAAAATCAGCCGCTCTCATCATTTAGTCCGGTTATGTATTCGGAACCGCCAAAATCATCGGTAGAACTCATGGCTTTGCTTGGCCAGGCTGCGAGTGCGGATTCAACACAGGATACCCTGCTTCGGGACACCATAGTTACCGCTTCGGACATATTTGCCCAGATGGGATTGTTCCGTACCGTTGAAAACTCGGTTCGGGACGTGCTTCATCTCGATATATTCTCCATTCGTACCCTGCTCATACAGAATGCCATATTGCAGCAATCCATGCAGCCCGCAGCAACAAGCCGTGAAATGACGTTCGGTAACTATTTTGACAATACGACTGTTTATATGGGAAAATACTTCGGATCGGCCGTATATGCAGACGCGTTGCTGCATTTCAGTTACTATGATCCGAAATCGGCCGAGAATACGGATAAACCGATGGCTGTCTATGAGAACCTTCTCTTTCAGCCGGAACTTGGTCTTGAAATAACAACACCGTTTTTTACCGTACGCTGGGGAGTCATGCCCGACAGTACGGAAACGTTTTTTATTGCAGATACGTCTGTCACCCTATCCTGGAAGTTTTCATACTGATAGGTTTTATGCTATAGTCAATACTTAAGGAGCTCTTGTAATGCGCACAAAACTTACCGTTCTTCTGATGTTCATCATTATCGGAGGATTATGTTTTTCACAGACACCCGAGAACTGGTATCAAGACAAACCGATACGCGGAATAATCTACAAAGGGCTTCAGAGTGTGAGCAAAACCGAACTGGACGGATTGTTTTCCGCCCAGATGGGAAAGCCGTTCACCGATGACCGCTACTGGGATATTCTGCAGACACTGTATGCGCTTGAATATTTCACTGAAATTACCCCCATGGCTCTCCCCGGTGATGATAAACGCGAAAGCGTGCTTCTCGAGTTTACGGTAACCGAGAAACCGGTCGTGCGGAAAATCGTGTTTATCGGCAACCGTGAAATACGTGCTTCCGCCCTTCTCGAAAAGGTCGCCCTCAAGGAAGGCGATATTTACAATGAATTGAAGGCAAAAGCGGACGAGCGGGCCATCCGTGATCATTATTTCTCCGAAGGGTACGCGAACATGAAGATATCCTTCGAAGTTGTGGAACAGGCAGACAATTCCGTTCATCTCAATTTTACCATTGATGAAGGAAAGCAGACGGTTATTTCCGAGATCAGGTTTGAGGGAAATTCAATCATGGCGGAGAAAACCCTCCGGAAAGAACTGACTTTGAAAGAGGCAAAGTTTTTTACCAAAGGGACCTTCAGCGAAGCAGACCTCACCGCAGACCGTATAGCCATTCAGAATTACTACACTACTCGCGGGTACATAGATGCGCAGGTAGAATCCGTTCTTCGTGAAGTGGATACCGAAACAGATCCGGAAAAGAATCTTCTGAAATTGACCTTTGTCATTATTGAAGGGGAATTGTACACCTACGGCGGCACTACAATAAGCGGAAATACGCTTTTTACCGCCGAAGAACTGCTTGCCAGGGTCCGCATAGATGAAGGGGACGTGATGAATCTCCCCCGCTACAATGAAGGATACCAGGCCCTCCTTGACGTATACTACGAGAACGGCTACACGTCCAATTACATCAATCGCCGGGAAATCAGGGACGACGAACGCCGTACCCTGTCGTTCGAAATTACGGTTGTGGAACGTGAACGAAGCCACATAGAACACATCTTTGTTCGGGGAAATACAAAAACAAAGGATCATGTAATCAACCGGGAACTTCAACTGGAACAGGGTGATATCTTCTCGAAAACCAAGATGGTAGACAGTATCCGCAATCTCTACAACCTGCGCTATTTCTCTGTTGTTGCTCCCGATGTTGTTCAGGGTTCGGAAGAAAACCTGGTGGACGTGATAATCAATCTTGAAGAACAGTCTACTGCGTCGATCCAGTTCGGTGTTACCTTCTCGGGAATGGCGGAGGAGAATTCCTTCCCGCTTTCGGTATTCCTCCAGTGGGAAGACAAGAATTTCCGGGGTAATGGACAAACGCTTTCCGCGAATGTAACGCTTTCTCCCGATACACAGAGTGCAAAGATAGGATTTACGGAAAACTGGTTTATGGGCAGTCCTCTTTCAGTTACCTTTGATCTTTCCGTTGCCCACCGGTTCCTGTATGCCTATCAGGATGCCCTGTATCCCCTGTTCGATGACGACTATTATCGTGAAAACGGTATGGTTCCCGATCCGTTTACTTCTTACGATGAATATGATGACGAGTACAGTCTCGACTCATCGTATCGGATGAAATATGAACAATGGCAGCACAGTCTCGGCATCTCGACCGGATACCGCTGGTATACGAACCTTGCGCTCGTTACGCTTCGGGGAGGTTTGTCCTTCTCGATAATCCAGAATTATTATGATGAAGTCCTGTATCGCCCGGCAGATCGGGATATCCGGGACAAACATGGAAGCTGGAAATGGAAGAACAGTGTGTGGACACGTCTTTCTCTCGACAAGCGGGATATAAACTATGATCCGTCCACCGGCTGGTTTGCGAGTCAGCAGATAACGTTCACCGGTCTCCTGCCCGAAATTGAGAACGAGTACTTTGTCCAGTTCGAAACAAAAGCCGAACGGTATTTTACCCTGCTCGATTATCCGCTGTTTGAAAGCTGGAGCCTCAAGTTCGTTCTGGCCGGATACACCGGGCTTTCTTTCCAGGTTCCGGTCGGCGACTATACGATTACCGACAACAGCAAGCTGTATATAGACGGTATGTTTATGGGACGCGGCTGGGACGAGTTGTATTCAAACATGAATGCCCGGGGAAGTCTGATGATCAACCACTGGATTGAACTCCGGATGCCGGTTGCGCCCGGTATTCTTTCCGCGGATTTTTTCTTTGATGCCGTTGCGACAAAACAGGATTACTCCGATCTTGGCAGTCTTACTCTGAACGATTACTATTTCAGCTTTGGACCTGGGCTCCGTTTCTCCATTCCGCAGTTCCCGCTCCGGCTGCTTTTCGCGAATACGTTCAGAATTCAGGACGGCAAATTTGAATGGTCCGACGGATCGGGACCGAACTGGGAATTCGTTCTGTCGTTCAATATCGCAAACATGTAATCATCCTCAAGGAGGACCTGTTGCTATGAAAAAATTATCCTTTCTTTTGGTGATCCTGTTGCTGTTTCCTCTTACACAGGCAATTTCACAACAGATAACGAAATTCGCTGTAATAGATACGTCCCGTATCTATACAACTTTTTACCGGGATTCACGGAGTGTTCGTGACTATGAGGCCAAGAAGACCCGGTATCAAAGCGATATAAAGCGTATGTCCGACGAAATCAAGCAGCTGCGTCAGCAGAAAGTGGACGCTGAAGCCGCTTCCGACACTTCACGGGCAACCCGTCTTGAACGGGATATCGAGAAGAAAACCAGTTTTCTCGTGGAATATTCGAAAGCCAAAAATGCCGAACTTGACACCCTAAAAGAGCGTCTGGTGTCCGACGATGATTTTTATTCCCTGTTGTATGAGGAAATACGTCTGGTTGCCGAATCAGACGGATACAGCATGGTGCTTTCGCTTCATGACAATTCTTCGATAATGTGGTACAGCCCGACAGTTGACATTACCGACAAGATAATCCGCAACATGACTTCGCGTCGTTAGGGAGTTCGGCATTCATGGCTGAAACTACTCCCATGATGGCACAATATCTCTCGATAAAAGAACAATACCGCGACGCGGTATTGTTCTTTCGTTTGGGGGATTTCTATGAAATGTTCAACGAAGACGCTGTTGAAGTGAGCCGGCTGCTCAACCTGACACTGACTCAACGGGCAGGGCATCCCATGTGCGGAATTCCCTACCATGCGTCCAAAGTGTATCTTGCCCGGTTATTGCGGCTCGGGAAAAAGATCGCTATATGTGAACAGGTGTCCCAGAATGGTTCGGGGAAAGGTCTTTTTGAACGAAAGGTCCGTGAAGTAATAACTCCGGGAACTGTCGTGGATGAAGATTTCCTCGACCGGGGGACCAACAACTATCTTGCATCGCTTGCCTTATCCCAATCCGGCAAAGAGCGTTTTTTCTCATTTTCCTATATTGACATTTCAACCGGAGACTTTGCCGCAACGCGCATAGAAGCGGTAAACGCTCCTGAAAAAATACGCCGCGAACTAGGACGGGTAGAGCCGAGCGAACTTCTTCTGCAGCAGTCCCTGCTCGAAACCGTTCCCGAGCTCGACCGCATACTACAGGACTATCCGGCAATGATTGTAAACCGGTTTCCGGACTGGAGCTTCAACCAGGAAATGGCGTACCGGAAACTTTGTTCGTTGTTTCAAACGGAGAATCTTGCCGCGTTTTCCCTGGATGAATCATCGCCGGAATTGCTTTCAGCGGCCCTTGTAGTAGAGTACCTCGGGCAAACCGCCGGATCGCTACTTTCTCATGTTACCGCCATACAGGTATATGCAGAAACTGAATTCGTCGCGCTTGATGATGCGACCAGGAAAAATCTTGAAATTACCGCAAGTCTTCGCGACGGATCTACCGCATATACGCTCTTCGAAGTCATGAATCATACCCGAACGGCCATGGGAACACGACTTTTGAGGACCTGGATTCATCATCCGCTCATTGACCGGAAAACAATAGAAGAGCGGCTTGAATTCGTGGATGCCCTCTATCGTGATCAGCGGGTTCTCGCGAAAGTCCGTGATTGCCTGTCGGGAATACTCGATATTGAACGTCTTGCCGGTCGGGTTGCCATGGAACGTGCGCACGGAAAGGACCTTAACGCGCTCAGACAAAGCCTTACCCATTTTCTCGAACTCGAAGGTATACTGAAAGAGGCAGGTCTGCACACGGGTTGCGTTCCGGACGGTACCCTTGACGCCCTTAAGGAAATAACAGAACTTCTGGCTGCTTCCATCCGGGAAGATTGTCCGGTTGTTCTGAGCGAAGGCGGGCTTATACGGGAAAACTGGTCAACCCGTCTGGATGAACTGCATGCGCTCCGGGACAATTCACGCCAGGTGCTCGAGGAGTATCTGGAGGGTGAACGGAAAACAACCGGCATCCAGAACTTGAAAATCCGCTATAACCGACTCACCGGATATTTTCTCGAGGTTACCAAAGGTAACCTCGCCTCGGTGCCACCGCACTTTATCAAACGGCGTTCCCTCACCAACGCAGAGCGGTTTACCACCGACCGGTTGATTGAACTTGAAACTGAACTGAACGGGGTACACGCTAAAAGTCTCGAGTGCGAGCAGGAACTCTTTCTAGAGGTGCGTTCAAAAGTTGCCGATCGGCTTGAAGAGCTTCTGGCAGCCGCACGGGAAACGTCGAAGATTGATGCATTCCAGTCTCTTGCCCGATCAGCAACGGTATACGGATGGATAAAGCCGGTCTTTACCGATGACGGCATCCTGGCTATCGAAGAAGGCCGCCACCCGGTGGTTGAAGCCCATCTTCCCGGCGGCGAGTTTGTTCCCAACAGTATTACACTTTCATGTGCCGAATCCGCCGCGGATCCGTCATTTGCCCTCATTACCGGACCAAATATGGCGGGAAAGAGTACCTTTTTGCGACAAACCGCGCTCATTGTGCTCATGGCCCAAACCGGTTCTTTTGTTCCCGCAGGATCGGTACGACTGACTCCGGTGGACCGTATATTCTGTCGGGTAGGAGCTTCGGACAATCTGGCGCGCGGGGAATCTACCTTTCTGGTAGAGATGTCCGAAACCGCGCACATTCTCCGTACCGCTACCCGGAGGAGTCTGGTCATCATGGACGAAGTAGGCCGGGGGACATCCACCGAAGACGGTCTTTCGATTGCGGCCGCGGTTTCTGAATATCTGTATTCGGTTGTTTGCGCGCGTACCCTTTTCGCTACCCATTATCATGAACTCTCCCGGATGCGGCATGAGCGGCTTGCGTCATTTTTCCTCGATGTTCTTGAAAGTGAAGGGAAGGTTGTCTTTCTCAAGAAGGTAAAACCGGGCGTTTCAAACAATTCCTACGGCCTTCATGTGGCCCGTCTTGCGGGGGTTCCTGATTCGGTTATCAACCGTGCCCGTACCATTCTGGAAACACCGGAGTATCTTTCCCGCCGGGGAGAATATGGAACGGAATCTCCGGTGCCGCAACAACAGACGAATGAACCGACCCTTTTCTCCGAGGAAACACTCGTGCTGGACGAACTTCTTTCACGCGATGCCGACACCATGACGCCGCTTGAAGCCTTGCAGACCATTACCCGCTGGAAAAAAATGCTGTACCCTGCCGGATAACCGGGCCAGCAACGCAATTCCCGCCGAACATGAACCGTATGGACTCATTATTTTCAACACTGAACCGGGTACGGATTCGTTCACGTGTCACCCGGATAACTACCCGTTTTCGTGATGCGGCCGCCTGTCTTCTTGCCCCGCAAACCTGTGTCGTCTGCGGTAAGAATTCCCGGCGGTCCGTTCCGCTCTGCTTGTCCTGTGAAGCTGTACGGCTTGGCGCGGAAAACACCGATACGGACCGCTGTGAGCGATGCGGAAGACCCCTTGTTTCATCCCGCTCGCTTTGTGTTGACTGCAGAACGGTCGCGCCCCTCGAAGCGATAGACCGGGTGTATCCGCTGTACCCCTATGATCATACCGCACAGGAACTGCTCGCGGCCTGGAAGCTTTCGGGCAATTTCGGATTAACGGCCGTATTCGCCGGAGCGCTTGCTCGTGAACTCTCACGGTTTCCGCACTGTACGGTTGTTCCGGTACCTCCGCGGCCGGGAAAAATCCGAAAAAAAGGGTGGGATCAGATTGATGTCCTGGTTCGTCATCTTGAAAGAAATTTCGGGATACCGGTACTTCGTTGTCTGAGCAGAACTTCGTTGATACAGCAAAAAGGTCTGGGGAAAACCGAGCGCCGCCTGAATTTGAAAGGTAATATTGCGTACATCGGCAAGAAACCCCTTTCAGAACCAATCGTGCTCGTTGATGATCTCATGACTACCGGTGCAACGCTGGACTCCTGTGCGGCAGTACTCAAGGGCGCTCAAAGCCCGGCAGTCTTTGGAATGACGCTCTTTTATGACTGAGGGCAACCTTGACATAGTTGTTTCACTATGCTACTTTCTATAGTGAACAATACAGTATCCGTTACCTTTCGGGAGTCGTTCAAACGGCTCTTTTTTCGTATATGGGCATCAAGTTCGAAAACGGATGAATCAGGGAGTTAAAGAGGTTAGTGGACTTTATCAAACCGTCGACATTGGCACACTATAACGAGTGCGAACCGTTGGTAACCGGACTGGGCTATGCCCTTGTTGAACTGAATGTATTCAAACGACAGGGAAATTGGCAGGTCAAGGCGGTTATTACGGGTAAAAACGGTATTGGCGTAAATGACTGCGCAAAAGTTCACCGCGCCCTTTTAACACGTCTGGAAGTTGTTTTCGATTCCCGCGATGTTTACGTGGAAGTCGCTTCCCCGGGGCTTGACCGTATTATCAAAAATGCCGCAGAATTCTCATTGTTTACCGGGAAAACGGTCAAGTTGTGGAATACCGACATAACTGACTGGATGCAGGGTACCATAGTGTCGTCTGACGATACCGCGGTTCTGATCGATATCGGTTCGGAGAACGTTTCCGTACCGTATTCAAAAATTGCCAAGGCAAAACTTGTGTAGGGCTCAAGCCCGGCAGGTTCGAAGGAGTTTTTCATGTCCGCAGAAATGGCAGAAGCAATACGCCAACTCGTTCAGGAAAAAGGAATTGACGAAGATCTGGTTTTCAGAATGATCGAAGAGACACTGAAGGCCGCATACAAGCGAAAGTATGGCACAAATGAAAACGCTGTTGTGTCTTTTACCGACGATCACACGGATGTTTCCATATATTCACGGAAAACCATTGTGGATGGTGTGTACAATCCCGTCATCGAAATAGAACTGGAAGAAGCGCTTGAACTTGATCCTGATTGTGAAATCGGAGATGAACTCCTTATCGAGGTTGATCCCCGGGAATTCGACCGCATTTCGGTTCAGTCCGCAAAACAGACCGCCCATCAGTCCATCAGGGATATCCAGAAGGATACCCTGTATTCAGAGTACAAGGACAAGGTCGGCGAGATCATAATCGGATATTATCAGCGGGAACGGAACGGAAACATCTACGTCGATCTCGGAAAGGTGGAGGGTATTCTTCCCAAGAAGTTTCAGTCTCCCCGTGAAGCATACCGCCAGAATGATCGTATCAAGGCGTATATTACCGAAGTAAAGAAAACACCGTCGGGACTGCAGGTTGTTCTTTCGAGAACCGATCCCGACTTTGTACGCCGGATCATGGAACTAGAAGTTCCCGAAATTTATGACCGGACGGTCGAGATTCAGAAAATCGTCCGTGAAGCCGGTTACCGCACAAAAATTGCGGTGTACTCCAATCGTGATGATGTGGACCCGGTCGGTGCCTGTGTCGGTCTCAAGGGTGTGCGAATCCAGGCGGTTATCAGGGAGCTTGAAGGCGAAAAAATCGATGTGCTAAAGTACGACGAGGATCCCCGTGTATTCATCAGGAATGCACTTTCTCCCGCGGAAGTCAATGATGTTGTCATCCTGGACGAGGAGAAGAGAACCGCGCTTGCCGTGGTTTCGGAACAGCAGTTCTCTCTTGCTATCGGCAAACAGGGACTGAATGTCCGGCTTGCCAATCGTCTTGCAGACTGGAGCATCGATGTTAAGACCGACGAGCAGTTCGCGGAAATGGATCTGTCAGCGGATTACCGCCTCGCGGCAAATAACCTGTTCAGCGACGCCGAACCGGTAGACGAGATTGTTGATATAGCCGAACTGCCCGGTATTACACCCGAACTTGTGGCCGTATTTGCTTCTGCCGGTATTACGACGGTTGAACAGCTCTTTGCCCTTGATGACGAAGGGCTCCGGAACCTGGAGGGTATGACCGAAGATATGCTCGCGTATATTTCCGGAATACTGACGGATGAAGCGATTGAAGTGATTGAACAAAAGGATGAACCCGTATATGACGGGGATTCCGTGGAGCCGGAAGTTCAGACCGCTCAGGATGACACTGCGGCAGTTGAAGAAGAGTACGAGTGTCCCGAATGTGGCGCGAAAATAACGATTGATATGACAACCTGTCCCAGTTGTGGTATTGGTCTCAGTTTTGAATACGAGGACGAAGAATAGGATATTGTATGGCCGAAGATCTTGAAAACACCCAGAAACCGAAGGTAATTCTCAACAAGCAGAAAAAAACCTCACCTGCGCCCGCAGGAAAGGATGATGGTTCAACAACGAAGGATCAAGGCGAAAAGAAAAAGGTTGTCGTTGTAAAGAAAAAAACGGTAGTTGCTAAAGCTCCGGTTAAAGAAGAATCCGCAGAAAAAACGGCCCGACATCCTGTCAAGGCTGTTGACAACCCGCCGGCTACCGCCGAAGAAAAGACCCCGGAAAAATCCGTGGAGACAAAGAACAAAGAAACCGTAACGGTACGCCGTACCGCGACATCGATAGAACTCAGTCCTCCGAGGCCGAACGTAAAGGTCGGTAATTTGGCCGACCGCTCACGGCCTCCGCAGCGCGGACCCTCCCGCGACGGTTTTTCCGGCGCACAGGCCCGTGAACAATCTGCCGGCGTGCAAACACGTCGTCCCGGCGGGTACCAGGGTAATCGCGGTCCCGGTCCCGGACAGGGTTACAATCCAGGACCCGGGCAGAATCGCGGTCCCGGACAGGGCTATACTCCCGGACCCGGTCAGAATCGCGGTCCCTATCAGGGTGGACCGAACAGGGGCCCGTATCAGGGCGGACCGAATCGCGGACCCTACCAGGGCGGACCGAACAGAGGCCCGTATCAGGGTGGACCCGGCAGGCCCGGCCCCGGCGGTCCCCAGCGCGGCGGCCCTTTTACTCCTGCGCCTCCGCCCATGCAGGGTTCCAAAGGCCCCGCGAAACGCAGTTTTAAAGGCAAGAAAAACGAAGCATACAACAAGAAGAATCGTGAACTCGATTATGAAGAAAAGTTGCTTCAGCAAAAGAAAAAGGCAATGGACCGCGCTCGTGCGATTCCCAAGGAAATTGAGATCATGGAAACCATTTCGGTTTCCGAACTTGCCCGCAAGATGAATCTCAAAGCGAACGAGTTGATCGGAAAACTCATGGGAATGGGCATGATGGTTACCATGAACCAGTCCATTGATTCGGATATTGCCACCATTCTCGCGCAGGAATTCGGCTGCAAGGTAAACATCGTCAGTCTCTATGACGAAACGGTTATCGAAAGCAACTCGGGCTCGGACGCGGAACTGAAACATCGTCCCCCGGTAGTTACGATCATGGGACATGTTGACCACGGTAAAACCAAAACCCTGGATGCTATCCGGTCGGCGAAAGTCGCCGAGGGCGAATTCGGGGGCATTACCCAGCACATCGGCGCCTATACCGTAAAGACGGAGAAGGGCAGAATAACCTTCCTCGATACTCCCGGACACGAGGCGTTCACCATGATGCGCGCCCGTGGAGCGGCGATCACCGACATTGTTATCCTGGTTGTTGCCGCGGACGACGGTGTAATGCCGCAGACCGTGGAAGCGATCAATCATGCCAAGGACGCAAAGGTTCCGATAATTGTCGCGGTAAACAAGATAGACAAACCGGAAGCGAATCCGGACAAGGTAAAGACCAAACTCTCGGATTACGGTCTCGTACCGGAAGACTGGGGTGGAGACACGATGTTTGTAAACATCAGCGCCCTCCAGAAAACCGGTATTGACACACTCCTCGACGCGATACTCCTCCAGGCGGAAGTACTTGAACTTACTGCGGACTGGGAATGCCGCGCGGAAGGAAAAGTTATCGAGTCCCGTATTGACCATGGACGCGGTATTATCGCCACCATTATAGTTGAACGAGGAACGCTGAGAACCGGCGATCCCTACGTTGCCGGGGTTTATTCCGGTCGTGTACGGGCCATTTTCAACGAACACGGTGAAAAACTTGAAGAGGCGACTCCCAGTATGCCGGTTGAAATTCTCGGTCTTGAAGGCATGCCGAACGCCGGTGATCCCTTCCAGGTTACCGAAACCGAACGCATGGCACGGCAGATATCCGACAAGCGGCAGGAACTCAAGCGGTTCGAGGACTCGCAGAATATCCGGAAAGTTACGCTCGATAATCTTTACGATACCATCAGCGCCGGCGACATGCTCGAACTGAAAGTTATCATAAAGGGTGACGTTCAGGGCTCGGTTGAAGCGCTCAAGCAGTCGCTCGAGAAACTGTCCACAAAGGACATTCGCCTCAACGTAATTCATGCCTCGGCCGGCGCCATAAACGACTCGGACGTAATGCTCGCGGCCGCGGACTCGAATGCCATCATAATCGGCTTTAACGTACGGCCCACACCTCAGGCAAAACTTCTTGCCGAACAGGAAAAGGTCGATATCCGCAAGTACAACATCATCTACAAGGCTGTTGAAGAAATCGAGATGGCCATGGAAGGTATGCTTTCGCCGGATGTAAAAGAAGATACGATCGGTACTGTCGAGGTACGCGAAGTTATAAAGGTACCGAAAATCGGCGCTATCGCCGGTTCCTACGTTCAGCAGGGTGTCATAAAGCGCAGCTCCACCATCAACGTCATCCGCGACGGTATCGTTGTTCATTCCGGCAAGATCGCCTCGCTCCGCCGTTTCAAGGACGACGTAAAGGAAGTGGCGTCCGGATACGAATGCGGTGTGGGGCTTGAAAACTTCAACGATATCCATGTCGGCGACCAGCTTGAGGTAATTGAATACTTCGAAGTTGCCCGGAAGCTGAAGGATAGCGCCAAGGAAGCGGCTCCCAAGGAGAAGACGGAGTAATCCGGAACAATCATGGGTGAACACAGACTCGACCGGCTTGGTGAACAGTTTCGCGAAGAGATTTCAGCGCTCATCATGAGCGCAAAAATAAAGGATCCCCGGGTTTCAACCTTTCTCTCGGTAAACCGGGTAGAGGTTTCCCGGGATCTTTCACACGCAAAAGTCTATGTTTCCAGCTTTATGTCCGCAGGCGAAACTAAAAAGGGCGTAGCGGGGTTGCAGAGTGCTTCCGGCTTTATCCAGTCGATGCTTGGCAAGAAACTTCGCATACGTCAGTTTCCCCATCTCGAATTCATATTTGACGACAGCATCCGCGCGGGTTTCGAGATGGTACAGAAAATTGATCACATCATCTCGGATGAACACCGGGATGATGAACCGGATCCGGTACCCTGATCGGAAACTGATGGTAAACAGTATTGTCCTTTTGGCAAAACAGTCAGGAAAAACCAGTTTTTCGTCGCTCTGGCAGGTAAAAAACGCGCTCGGCACGAAGAAAGTGGGGCATACCGGCACCCTGGACAACTTTGCCGACGGACTTCTTGTCCTGCTCGCCGGATCGCTTACCCGTCTCGGAAATCATATTACCGCCAGCGACAAGGAATATCTCGCAAGAATTGCCTTCGGTTCCCGTACCGATACTCTTGATCCGTCCGGAACGGTTACAGAAACTGCGCCATTGCCCGATGTCGATAAGCTGCATGCGGTCCTTCCGTCCTTTAACGGATCACTCGACCAAATTCCTCCGGAGTATTCAGCGATCCATGTCGACGGGAAACGCGCATCCGACCGGATTCGCGACGGCGAACCCGTATATCTTGCGCCCCGCCGGATCATCATCCATTCCTTGGAACTTGTCGGCTATACAGGGCCGGATGGAACTGAAAATCCCGCAAAAGGACCGGTTGCCGCAGCAGACATCCGTGTACATTGTTCCAAAGGAACCTATATCAGATCCCTGGCGCGCGATATTGCCATTGCCGCCGGATCGTGCGCCCATACCGCCTTCCTCAGGAGAACCGCGGTAGGACCGTTCCGTCTGGAGGATGCGGCAGGGTTTAATCTTCTTCCGGCGTTCGGAACCCCCCGCGATTCCCAAGAACAGCCTGAACCCGTACCCCCGCACGACATTCTGGACTCCTGTCGTCCCTTTACTCCGGAGCTTGCACGGGAAACCGGGCTTCCCGTTCTTGAAATTCCGGACCGGCTGGTACCGGAATTCCTGAACGGGAAAAAAATGACCACGGCCTGGTTCGACCGGCCGCCTGCAAACAGCGTTTCCCATGCCGTCTTTTCCGGAAAACGGTTTTGCGGTATGGTACATGACGAGGGAGGGCGGCTTGTGTACGATTTTGTACACCGGGAAGACTCATGAAAATATTCCGTTGGGAAACCCTGCAACACGAAGACACACAAACAGCACTGGAAAAACTGGTCCGGAACAGGCGGGGAACCGCCCTCACAATCGGCGGTTTTGACGGGCCCCATCGGGGACACCAGGTGCTGTTTGACGCCGTACTCGACCATGCCGCCTCCCACGACCTTACTCCCGGCGTTGTTACCTTTACCCGGTCTCCCGGAGCGCTCAAGAACGCCGAGCATTACCCCGGCGATGTTTCAACCCTTAATCTTCGTCTTTCGGCACTTGACCGTGCCGGCTTCGACTTCGTGGTACTGATTGACTTTTCTGACGATTTCGGTAAAATGTCAGGAGGTGTATTCTTTGATATTCTGGTAAAAACTGTACGTATGCGGTATGTGGCCGTCGGCCCTGATTTCCGCTGCGGACATCGCCTGGATACCGGAACGGCGGACATTGACGCGCGTTCACGGAGAGACGGATTCCGTTTCGATTCCATTCGGCAGGTTGAACAGGACGGAATCCGGATCAGCTCAAGCGCTGTACGGAAAGCCGTTCTTTCCGCCGACTTTGCCCTTGCGGAACGTCTCCTCGGACATCCATTTTTACTTGATTTCAATACTCCGGACTGGACTCCTTCCGGTTCAGGCCTTGTGGCTGAACGGAACATGTTTACCCAGATACTTCCTCCGCCGGGAATGTATCCGGCGAAACTCAGAGTTTTGGAGAACAGGGAACAGAAGGTCCGGGTGGAGAGTACCGGAGGAACCGTACGGCTTGTGCCGTGCGAAAACGAGTCATTGCCCGGTGGCGAAGCCATTGAAGCAATACAATTCTAGGTTATCATGACGATTTTGATAAAGAAGGAGTAAGTATGGCACTTACAAAAGAGAATACCGCTGCGGTGGTAACAAAATTCGGTGCAAATGAAAAAGATACCGGAAATACAAACGTTCAGATTGCGATCCTGACCGAGCGCATCAAGGAACTTACGGAACATTGCAAGACATTCAAAAAGGACAAAGGCAGCCAGCGGGGACTCATCATTCTCGTAGGCAAGCGCCGGAGACTCTTGAAGTACCTCCAGCGTCGCGACCTTGAAGCATACCGAACCTTGATCAAGGAGCTCGGACTCCGCAAGTAATCCTGAAAGTTACCTGTCACCAGGGTGGCGGGTAACTTTTTCTTTTTTCACACAAAGGTTAGTAAACAGATATGGTACAAAGAATAACATACAAGATTGGTGACGATGAACTCATCCTGGAAACCGGACGCCTCGCAAAACAGGCAAACGGTTCCATTTACGCGCAGTACGCCGGTACCGCGATCATCGCCACGGTGTGCGCTTCCTCCGATAGTCAGGAAGGCCTGGATTATGTTCCGCTCACGCTGGAATATAATGAAAAATACTACGCTGCAGGAAAGATCCCCGGCGGATTCATCAAACGGGAAGGGCGCCCCAAAGACAAGGAAATCCTTGTTTCCCGCCTCATCG
The DNA here is from genome assembly GCA_002070025.1 of Spirochaetes bacterium ADurb.Bin215. GTDB lineage: Bacteria > Spirochaetota > Spirochaetia > Treponematales > Treponemataceae > Teretinema. Next base: position 41,363 of record MWCL01000004.1, on the reverse strand, counting down.
ACCGCCCCATGCGGCCGCTGTTCGAAAAATCCTTCGGACGGGACATCCAGATTGTTCCCACCTGCATTTCTTCCGACATGATGAACCCTCCCGACATCCTCGCAGTTATCGCGAGCTCCGCGGCGGTTGTTATCTCGGACATTCCGTTCAACGGCCCGATCGCGGCAGCCCGTATTGCCTGGATCGACGGTCAGTACGTCGTTAATCCCACGTTTGAGCAGATTGAAAAAGCTGACATGGAAATCGTCGTCGCCGGTACGGCAGAAGGCATTACCATGGTTGAAGGCGGCGCGCATGAGGTTTCGGAAGAAGTCATGCTCGGCGCGCTCGACAAGGCGAAAGAAGTAATCAAGGCCCTCTGCGCGGTTCAGGACGAACTTCGAGCCAAGTGCGGAAAGGAAAAACTTCCCCTCAATCCGGTTGTTACCGAAATGAAAAACCGGGACGCCATCTACAACGAGGCATTCCCCCGGATGAAAGAAGCGCTCTACACCAAAGGCAAGTTTGAACGCCGTGCCGCTTGTGACGCCGTCAAAAAAGAACTCGCTGATAAATACGCGGAACAGCTCGAAGACGAAACCCAGAAAAAGCTCTTCAACGCACTGTTCGAAGACATGGAATACTCCATTCTCCGTTCAACCATCCTTGAAAAAGGTGTTCGCGTAGACGGACGCGGAACCGAAGATATCCGCGACATCACCTGCGAAATCGACGTACTGCCCCGTCCGCACGGATCTGCCGTCTTTACCCGCGGTGAAACCCAGGCGCTCGTTGTTGCGACGCTCGGCACCGTATTCGACGAGCAGATCTTCGATGATATCGAGGGAGACCGTCGCGAAAACTTCATTCTTCATTACAACTTCCCCCCGTATTCCGTCGGTGAAACCGGCCGACTCGGTACCGGACGCCGCGAAATCGGGCACGGCTACCTTGCCCGCCGCTCCCTTGAACCCATGGTACCCGGCAAGGATTCCTTCCCGTACACCGTTCGTGTAGTTTCTGAAATCATGGAATCCAACGGTTCATCGTCCATGGCGTCTGTCTGCGGTGGAACTCTCGCAATGCTGAACGCCGGTGTTCCCATGAAGAGCCCGGTAGCCGGTATCGCCATGGGTCTCATCACCGAAGGCGACAAGTATGCGGTTCTCTCAGACATTCTCGGCGAGGAAGACCACCTTGGCGACATGGACTTCAAGGTTGCCGGTACCGACAAGGGTATTACCGGATTCCAGATGGACATCAAGATCGCCGGTGTATCAACCGAAATCATGCAGAAAGCCCTTGAACAGGCAAAACGCGGCCGGTTGCACATCCTCGACATCATGAACCAGACCATTTCGAAACCCGCTTCCGAGATTTCCGAATACGCTCCCCGTATCGAGGTCATGAAGATAGAGACCGACAAGATCGGCGCTCTTATCGGCCCCGGCGGAAAGACGGTCAAGGCCCTTTCAGAAAAATTCCAGGTAACCATCAATACCGAAAATGACGGTACCGTTACCATTTACGGAAAGAATGCGAAAGCTGCTCTTGCCGCGAAGGATGCGGTCAAGGGTATTGTCGAAGATCCCGAGGTTGGACGCATCTATGAAGGAACGGTCAAGCGCATCATGGATTTCGGCGCATTTATCGAGATTCTTCCCGGCAAGGAAGGCTTGTGTCACATTTCAAAGCTTTCCCGCGATCGGGTAAACAACGTATCCGATGTCCTCAAGGAAGGACAGGTTATTCCGGTCAAGCTTCTGGAAGTTGACAAGATGGGAAGACTCAATCTTTCCTATGTTGATGCCCTGGGAGAAAATGCCGGCAATTGATCGTACTCTTGCGAACAATACGAGACTCGTAATGGAACCGGTTGCCGCGTCGAATTCAGCGGCAATCGGTTTTTGGTTTCCGGTCGGCTCACGCGACGAACCGGACGGGTTTCAGGGCGCAACTCATTTTATAGAACACCTCCTCTTTAAGGGAACCCGTACACGAACTTCCCGGGACATTGCGCTCTTTTTTGACCGTGTAGGCGGTTATATAAATGCGTTTACCGAGCGGGAAGTCATGTGTGTCATGTGCGTGGTACCGCCCGACATGGCAATCCCCGCCGTCGATCTCATTATTGAAATGCTGTACGATTCACTTCTTGATCCTGCGGAAATCGCCACGGAACGGGATGTCATTCTCAGTGAAATCATGGCGGTGAACGATGATCCGGAAGAAAACGGCATGGAGACCGCACTATCGCTCATGTACGGGAATCATCCGGTCGCCCGGCCCATTGCGGGAAGTCTCGAGAATATCAGGACCCTGCCGGTGGAAACCATTCATACCTGGTACCGGGAACGGATACATGCTGCGGCTCCCCTGGTTACCATCGCCGGCAATTTTGATCCCGTGATCATTGAAACACGTATTTCCGCCATTCCCGCGCCTGGCGGGTTTCAAAAGGGTGGGGGAGACCAACCGCCTGTTTTGAACGGCGGATTTCAGGCGGCGCCGTCCCCGTTCCGGCAATCCCAGCTTTTTCTGTCCTGGCCGCTCAAGGATCCCCGGAATGCCGCGGACTGGTATGCCTGGGCGGTAATCAATGCCATTACGGGCGATACCGTGAGTTCCCGGCTCTTTCAAAGCCTTCGGGAGAAACACGGGTTATGCTATTCCGTATACAGTTTCTATGTATGTAACCGGGATTTTTCCCTTTGGTGTTCCTGTCTTACCACACCGCCGGATAAAACACTCCAGGCCCTTGAGAAACTGGTTCAGGAGCTTGACCGGATAGTGTATAATGGATTTACCGGTCAGGAGATAGCCGACGCGAAAAGTCACCTTGCGGGCGATCTGCGGTTAAGTTCGGATGATACCGAATACCGGATGAAACGGCTTGCACGGCAGATTCTGTACAATGGGCAGCTTCTTTCAATTGAAGAATCTGTCAACCTGATTCTGTCTCTTGATTCCACGATGATACACGACCGGCTCAAGGACTCCTGCGCTGGAATAGATAAGAGTCTTGTTCTGTACGGACCGAAAAAAACAATACGGGAGGCTGGAAAGCGATGGAAATAACGGTACGTACCGTGGTGAAGGAAGGCGCGTGTGTTCCCGAGTATACCACCGAAGGCGCCGCCGGGGCGGATATACGGGCGTTTATTGATACACCGGTTGTTATAGCGCCGGGATCTCGTGCACTCATCCCTACCGGCATTACGGTGGAAATTCCGCCGGAGTATGAAATACAGGTACGCCCTCGTTCCGGTCTTGCGCTCAAGCACGGTATTACGGTCATGAATACTCCTGGTACCATTGATTCGGATTATCGCGGTGAGATCGGCATTGTTTTGTATAATTCCGGATCAGAACCGTTTACCGTGCAAAATGGCGACCGCATTGCCCAATTGGTATTGTCAAAAGTACCCCGGGCGGTTTTCGTCCAATCAGATACACTTTCCGGAACCGATCGTTCAGCCGGCGGGTACGGGTCTACCGGAATACAATGATGCGCAAAACGCTTTTTTTGTATATAGCGAAGGAAATGCTGCTCTATTTTTTCATCTCCTTCCTGTTTTTCTTTCTCGTTTTCTTTGTAAACCAGATTTTATTGATGGCTGAAGAAGTCCTTTCAAAAAAGGCTCCATTTTTCGACGTGGTAAAATTGATTATTTTTGCATTGCCGTCAATCATTGCAACATCGGCTCCATTTGCCGCACTGGTTGGTACCCTCATGGGTGTGGGACGGCTCGTGAGCGATCGTGAAATACTATCCATGAATACGCTCGGTGTTTCCATGCGATTTATAATAATTCCCGTTCTTTGTGTCGGTATGCTGATCTCGCTTGTGTCATTTGTAACAAATGATATATTACTTCCGGCCGGTACCATCCATTTTAATCGCCTCTACCGCAAGATACTTACATCGACCCCGGCTCTGGAGCTTGAATCAAATTCAATACGAAGAAACGAACGGGCCATCGTGGTTACCGGTACCGTCAAGGATTCGGTAATGGACAAATTGCTTGTGGTTGATACCGATGAAGATGGAAACAAACGGGTTATCGCGGCTCCCGGCGCGGAAATAGTAAAGTCAACTACCGGTGCCATTCTCATGTCCATGAAAATGAATGACTCGAATGCGGTTATTTTTAACCGTAAAGACCGTAATCAGTTCGATATTGTTACATCAGAAGAAATTTCGTACAACATTCTCGCGAAAAATGTTCTTCCCGCTTATACCGGAACCATAACGCCCCGTGAAATGAGTTCGCGCGATTTGTATGCAGAATTGCAATCAGGAGAGGAGGAGCTCGGTAAACGGCGTTTCAATATGTACAAGATGGAATTCAACAAGAAATTTTCCATACCGTTCGGAGCATTCTTTTTTGTTATACTTGCGTTTCCCCTCGCGCTATCTTCAAAGCATAACGGGCAGAGTACCGGTTTTATTCTGGGCTTGCTCATCGCCGTGTTTTACTGGTCCATGCTCATAGGCGGTCAAACCCTCAGTATCCGTCTCGGTTTTAATGGCACCGTGATGATGTGGCTGCCGAATATGGTTGTTCTGTCCATGGGCGTATTTTTTCTGGGGAGGAAGTTCTTTTCATGAAAATCCTTCAGCGCTACCTCATCCGCCATTTTCTTCCTGTCTGTTTTGTTGCCCTTCTTTTTTTTATTTTGCTGTTGCAGCTTGCGGATCTTTTTACCAATCTATGGAAATATCTTGCGAACAGCGTATCCGCAAAAGATGTGCTCACGGTAATGTGGTTGTACGTTCCCAAGTGCATTTCGTTTTCCATGCCGATGGCTGTACTTTTTGCGTCATCGTATACCATGGGCAACCTCTATGCGCGAAACGAGCTTACTTCAATTTTCTCTGCCGGCTATCCCCTGTACCGGCTTGTGGTGCCCCTGTTGATACTCGGGTTCATGCTTTCGGTCGGTATGTATTTCTTTGAGGACCGGGTGGTTATTCATTCACTTGCGGAAAAAAACGCACTCACACGGGTTCTTCTTGATCCCGATCAATCATTCAGCAATACAAATCTCGTAGTCATGTCGGAAGATGAAACTATCGTCTATTTTGCCGACTATTATCAGGATGCCGAGAAACGGATGTACAATGTATTCATAGTACACCGGACGGAAGAGGGAGAACTTCAGGACGTAATCCAGAGCAATAACGCATTCTGGGAAGACGGTGCCTGGAAGATGAATGATCCGACCCGGTACACCTTTACCCGTGATGGCACCGCAACAATAAGCACTAACGTATCCGATATTCAGCTTACCGAACCTCCCGAAACTTTTCGCAGAAACGTAACCACGGTTGAAGAATTGACTTCGGCGGAAGCAAAAGAATATATACGGTTTATTCGCCGCGCGGGATTGCCCCACACCGAGCAGCTGGCAAATTACTACAAGCGGTTCTCGTTTCCGTTTACCATTTTTATCGTATTGTTTTTTTCCATATCACTCGGGGGCAGATTCAAGAAAAACATCATGCTCATGAGCTTGCTGCTCAGTCTTTCCATCGCGGTTTCGTTTTACGTAACCCAGATGGTAACCATGATTTTGTCGAAATGGGAGTATATTTCTCCTCTTTCCGGAGCCTGGCTTCCGGTTGTAGTATTTATTGCCGGGAGTATTGCCATGCTCCGGTATGCAAGGACGTAACCATGCCAAAAACCGATTCAATATTTACCCAAATACATCGGGATTCCGCAAGCCGTGCACGAACCGGCATCATTCACCTTCCGCATGGAGACGTGCAGACTCCGGCGTTCATGCCCGTCGGAACGAACGCGACAGTAAAAGCAGTTACCAAAGAATGGCTTGAAGAAATAGGATTCGAGATAATCCTCGCTAATACCTATCATCTGTATCTCCGCCCCGGGACCGACATAATCGAGCAGGCAGGCGGGCTTCACGGGTTTTCGGGATGGAAAGGCAACTTTTTGACCGACTCCGGCGGATACCAGGTGTTTTCTCTTGCAGATTTTCGCAAAATTACCCGTGAAGGCGTCAAGTTCCGAAGCCACATCGACGGTTCCTCGCATTTTCTTACTCCTGAATCTGTTGTGGGCCTTCAGGCACAGCTTAACAGCGACATTCAGATGCAGCTCGATGTATGCACTGGCTACGATACCGAGTGGAAAAAAGCACGTGAAGCGCTCGATATCACCATCGACTGGACCCGCCGCGCAAAACGTGCCTGGCTTGAAACAAAAGACGAGTATCAGGGCAAGCTCTTCGGAATTGTACAGGGCAATTTTTACCATGATCTCCGCAAGGAAAGCGTGGACGCTCTTCTCGAAATTGACACGCCCGGTATCGCGATAGGTGGACTCTCTGTCGGTGAACCGCAGGAGATATACCGTGAATTTCTCGAATCTACGGCCGAGCTCCTTCCGGACGACAAACCGCGGTATGTCATGGGAATCGGTACGCCGGATTACATTCTCGATGCCGTGTATCACGGTATAGACATTTTTGACTGTGTGCTTCCCACACGCAACGCCAGGAACGGATCCCTTTTCACACGGGACGGCCAGTTATCCATAAAGCGGGAGAGTAATACCCGGGACTTCGGTCCGATTGATCCGTCCTGTACCTGCAGGGTTTGCCGTGACTATTCCCGGGCCTATCTTCGCCACCTCTACAAGCAGGACGAAATTCTTTTCTCCATGCTTGCAACCTTTCACAATCTCGCTTTTTTACATACCATGATGGGTGAGGTTCGCACTGCTATCGCGCAGGGGACCTTTACGGAGTATCGAAACCAGTTCATGAAACGAATCACCGGGGGCGTATCGTGAATCATTCCCTGAAAAAAATCGCAGTTCTTTGCATTAGTACCGCTTTTCTATCCACTCTTTCGGCCCAGAGCAACGACAAACGGCGGGATGTTCTCCGGTACGGGCTCGAGAACGAAATAGTGGAGCTTGTTACTGAATTGCGGGATAAAGAAGATACCACCTACAATGCGGATCTTGAATCGCTTTTTTCCCGTACGAGGAGCGTTGCTGTACGGGAAAGCATTCTTTCAATGTACGCGGCGCTGGAGAATCCGGCTTTTTCATCCTTTGCGCTGGAAGTTCTCGCTGATCCCTGGGACTACCGTAATTCAACGGTGTCCGCCGTTTTTTCCTATGTACAGAAAATAAAGCCGCCGGAAGCTTCCCCCTTGGTGAGGACCATCCTGGACAATGAGTCCGAGGAGTTCCGCGACCAGGCAATACGAACACTCGGGAAAATCGGTACAGCCGACGACGCAGCCTATCTCGTTGACTATCTGCAGGGTACAATCGAAGGTGACGAACGTCAGCGCCTCATCATACGTCAAAATGTGATGGAAGCGCTCGGCGAACTTAAAAGCGATGCTGTCTGGGACGATTTCGTTTCAATTGCACAAAATGAGGATGAAAACATCATGATCCGGGCAACGGCGGTTCGCGCAATCGGATCAATTGGACGGGAAGGCGGTGACGACTTGCTTGCCGGGTTGTTCGAAACGGATGATCCGCTGCTCCGTTCCGCCGCAGTGTCCGGACTATCGGGCTATTCGGGACAGGTTGTTGTCGATGTTGTTCTTGAAGCTCTCAAGGATACTCATTATCGGGTACGGCTTGAAGCGCTGAACGCGGTTGAGAAGCTCAAGATCGCGGATGCCGCGCCATTTGTACAGTACCGGGCGCAGACGGATCCCGTAGATGCGGTAAAAGCGAAATCCATCGATGTACTGGCCCTTCTTGGTGAATCTGAGAGCATTCGCTGGATGCTGGAACAGGTACGAAATGAAAAAACGCCGGACAAAACCCGTATGACCATCATCCAGGCGCTCATGAAACATGATTCTTCATCTGTGGTTAACGATGCCGTTCAGGTTGCGTTCGCAAGTCTGAAAGATGACCGTAAGAAATGGCTGCGGTACGAGCTTGGCAAACTTTTTGTCAAACAGGGTGATCCCGCCCTGTCCGATGTGGCTGAAGCCTATATTCAGCACAAGGACGTTGCCACTAAAAGTCTGGGTATAGAGATGTACAATAAAAACAGATTTACCAATTTGAAAGGCCATGTGGAATCAATAGCTGCGGACGAAAAGATGGGCGGCTTGCAGCGTCAGGCAAAGCGCGCCCTCGGGGAAGAATAACCAGGTAAAGAAGAGACTCAGTAGTGAATTGAGGTGAGAAGGCGGTTCAGCCGTTCCACCGGATCCTCGAATTCACGAAGCGTAAAACTCACTTCATACCCATGGTCCGAGACCAGGGTAAACTCGCGGTCAATACAGTTCTCTATAATAACCTCTTCCTCATACGGGAAAAACTCGGGTTTCAGGATAGCAAGCGTGCACTGAACGCCGTCGAAGCGGACTTCAGCGATACGGGAGGGGAAGTGAACCAGGAACACGAGAAAAGCGGATGCACCGCCGCCCAGTGACAGGCGAGAGCCGGCTTTCATTCGATGTACGTTTCTGCGACCGATGGCAGTATTCTGGTTTGTTACGAACAGGTTAAGCATGATGCTGCGGTCTTCACGCACTGCAATTGCTTCTCCTGCCCGGGCTCCCTGACGATGTTCAAGCCGGGCGGCATGCACAGGGGCCGCGCCGGAAAGAATGGAATAGCGTTCACGACGGGCCTTTTCAAGTTCAGATGCCTGTGCGGCAAGGGTAGCGGTGGAATTATCGTGTTCAAGCTCAAACGAGATATTCTTGTCGTGGTTCTCGCCGGTGGTGTAGGCGAGGTGCTTGTCGCGGTTTTCGCCGGTGGTGTAGGCAATGTTCTTGTCGCGGTTCTCACCCGAAGCGAATGCGGCGTTTTCCATGCCGGACGACTCGGCGTCCCGGGTTCCGGCAGTACGCAATGCTGCCGCGGCGGGACCAGAGGTCCGGCGGGCAATGAGGAACAGTACCAGCGCTACGATCAGGACAGCAAAAAGAACGAGAATGAGTGCGTATGCGACCGGTCCACCGCGGTGGAGACTCTGGCGAATTGAAAAGGAAACCAGCTCAAGCGTTACATACGCTGACTGGGGAACCGTCCGTACATTGCCGGAAAAGCGGAGCGAAAGGGGAACGCTCTGCTTGCCGAGGGGCAGGGTTTCGGGTAACTGGATATGCGCCCGCAGCGTTCCCTTTTTTCCGGGTTTGAGGCGTAAAAACTCGGTACTGTCCAAAACGTTGATGGAATCATGAACAACACCGGTCAGTTCTAGATGTACCGTTTGGTCGGATACGTTCGTCACTTTAAGGGGAAGAACGAAATAGTGTCCCTTCTTTCCGATATCTTGCGGAAACTCGACCTCGGGGAGGGAGAACACGCTGTCCACGAAATCGACCGGAACGTCTTCGCCTATGAACTCGCTCGGGCGGATATCCATCTGCTCGGTAAATTCTGACGAAACGTCCAGGTACTCCCGTGTTTCACCGTCAGGATGTCCCGCCGAGGTGTCCGCGAGTATCGTATCGTCAAGAGAACGGATAACCGCGTTTTCCGGGAAGGGAAGCTTGATGTAATATACTTCCCAGCCGGCGCTGCGAATACGGCGGGCAAGGGAGGAAAGCTCCGTTTGCGCGTCTGCCGGGCTCATTCCGGCGTACCGGCTGTTCTCCGGCGGATTGAAGATCCCGTCCGAAATGATGATAACGATCTTGTTCTCCCGTTCGGGGAGCGATGATACATACTGGTGAGTGTAATTGAGTCCCGAAAGGAAGTCGGAATTTTGTCCGAGCGGGTAGAGGAGCATGAATCGGGAAACAACCCGGGAGACATCCTGTTCGTTCTGTACCGGCTGGACAATCTCCAGATTCACGCGTGAATTGAAGGATATGAGATGGAATGTATCGCCCTGGCGGACAAATTTCCGAGTTATATCCGGGAGTATGCGGCTGTTAACCTGGTCAAACCAGGGCAGTATTGTCCCGGAAGCGTCCATCAAAACAACGATGTCCGCTCCGGAGGCAAACAGCACACATGATGCACAAAGCAGTACGATAACCGCGATAAACCTTTTTACATTCCTCATGCGCATTCTCCTCAAAAAAATCAGATTGACGCAGCAGTGATAGATGTAATCGTATAATTATATTCCCGTTCGTTGATGGTAAAGGTCAGTTCTTCTCCAACCTTGCGGTTGAGAATGGCGTTTCCGAATGGCGACATATAGGAAATGACGAAATTGTCGGGATCGGATTCCCAGGGTCCCAGGATGGTGTAGGTTTCCTCGGTGTTTTCCTTGTTGTTCTTGAGGGTTACGACCGTACCGAACGAAACACGGGAGATAACAACAGTTGTAGGATCGAATACAATCGCCCGTTCAATCTCCTCCTGGAGGCGTGTCGCGGTGGTGTTCAGAATGGTCTGGCGCTCCTTCGCTGCCTTGTACTCGGCGTTTTCTCGAAGGTCTCCAAGAGAAAGGGCATATCCGATTTCCTTGGAGTTTGCAGGCATTTCCACATCCACGATATTCTGAAGCTGTTTTTTCTTTTCTTCGAGCATTTTCCCGGTAACAATGAGTCCGCGCGACACAACGGTTTTTTCTTCGGAACCGAAGAACTTGAAACCCTTGTGGGATTCGAGGATGGCGTTGCGGAGCTGCATCTTGATTGCGGGATCAAGATCCTTCACGTCGTCTATGAGGGTGTACAGACGGGTAACGGTGTCCGAATCATTTTCAGACATGAAACTCGCGAGAAGGCTTTCTTTTCCGAACAGTATTGCCTGCACCTGCCGGTTGATTTTCCGGTTCTCGGTGGTGTCGCGGTGATTCTCGATCTCACGATAGGTGATGTCCAGAATGTGAATGAGGGTTATCAACTGCTTTTCGAATCCGAGACCCGCGGCGGTGAACCAGTCGGCTTCCTGCGCGTTCTTGAAGAACCAGATGGCGGCTTCGCGATAATCGCGGTAGTTTTCAAACGACAGCTGTACGAGGGCCGTAATCTTGTCGGTGTAGCCTTCGGATACGAGGGCTTCGAGAATGTCCGCAGAGAGTACTGTGGGGAAGAGTTTGATGTAGACATCGGGCCAGTCGGTTATGAAATTCTTGATGTGCTGCAGGTAGCTCTTTTTGAGGCCATTGTCCTTGATTGCTGTATATACGGCGGAAGGATCATCAACTTCTGCAAACAGCTCGGCGAAATTGTACTGAAGCCCGGGATTCAGATGGGGATGCGCCGCCACAATCTGTTTGATGACCAGATACGATGCGATGATCTGTTCATTTACCTGATTAAATGCCTTGAGGTATCCGGCAAAGTAGCTGAACATTTCGGCAAAAAACTCGGATTCGGGATCAGCCTTCTGGGAGAAGGTGAGCAGGAGATCAATGCGGGAGAAGAAATTTTTCTGTGCCTTGAATTCGTTGAATAGTTTTTCCTCGAGGGAAATGGGGCGGTCGCGGACCATGAACATGTCGATATTGGTCGCGTTTACCCCGAAGGAGGGATCATCCTTGAGGATGTTCCGTGCCTTGGTGCTCCAGCTGGTCCATTCGTTCACCGTGAGTACCTGGGGAACGAGTTCCGCCTTGATATGCTTGAGATCGCAATTGTTGTCGTAACTGCGGATTATGGTCTTGAGCGCCCATACGGGATCTTCCTTGATCTTGGCGGTAAGTTTTTCCTTTTTCCAGATGGACTTGAGAACCCAAATGTGTTCGCGGCTGAGCGTTTGAAGGGCGTTGACCGCCATTTTGAGGCTCATGGTATGGTTGCGCTTTTTCGAGAAATCAATGGTGATTTCGTCGTTGGTTACCTTGGCTATGCGTCCGACACCCCAGGAGCGGTGGAATACAAAGTTTCCTGCGTCGAAGGAGATGTGCTTTTCAAACTCGGCAATAGCCTCGAATATGTTGCGCCAGCTCTGGTTCAGGTTCGACGCGCGGATATACTCTTCGAGGAGACTGTGTCCGGCATACTTGCCGCGGAAGCATTCAACAATTTCCTTGCGTGCCCAGGAATCCTTGTCGTCGCAGGAAAGAATGGTCTTCAGGATGTCGATGGCAACATCCCAGTCCGAGTTTTCCTTGTAGTACACATAGACTTCCTGCATGAGCATGGCGCTGCGGTCGTCGCCGATATTCTTGGAAATCTTGCGCTGAACATGATAGAAAAAGTCGATTTCTTCAGGAATGAGGGACACAAGATGGGTCCATACTTCCTTGACCGAATTGGTCTGATGGCGGTTTATGTACCGGTAGAGTGCCTTTTTATAGTATTCAACCGCGTTTTCGATGTCGCCGTCGCGTTCGTATTTTTCCGCGAGCAGTTTTGCTATGTCCGCTTCTTCGTAGTCGATTTTTACCAGGCGCTCCCAGATTTCGTACATGGCATCGTTGTTCTCGGCCTTGTAGGTATCGGCAAGGGTGCGCAGGGCGTACTTTGATTCACCGAATTCGAGGACACGCTTGCACAGGTGTTCAACGATCTGTGTTTTATGATTGTCGATAAAGATGCTCACCAGGTTGACCATGGCCGAATCATCAAGCAGCTGCTTGGACAGGGCAATGATACCCGAAAGATACAGCGCGATAATGCTGTTCTTGGTGTGTGCAAGATGTTCGTCGCAAAGACTTTTTATTTCGTCAAGGCATTTCGCTTTGGACGCTTCCTTGATGGCGTCGTCCATATCCTTGAAATTGGTAACGGAATAATTGCTGATGGTTGCACGGGTCCATTTTTCTTCATTAAGCATATTCTGGACAGATTTGATCAACGACTCGGACATGGTAATTTCTCCTGCAAACGCCGGTTCTACACGGTGTACCGGTTGTACACGTCGGTATCCAGCAATTTGATTTTAAGTAACACTTCATTTATTCTGGTCTTATCGTCATTGACATTGATATAATGATCGATCAGCCAAAAATAGTGATTGATGAGCCGCGGAACCAGAACCAGTCTGGACTGCTCGGACGCATCCTTTATTTCATTTTCAAGCGCAAAGATCGCCTGCTTGAGCTTCCCGAATTCGAGCGCCCGAAGCTCACGCTTCACGTTTAAAACCCCGTAGAGAACACCGTACACCGGAAGCCATTCGGCAAGAACCTGTCCGGAAAAACCGAGCGCCTGAACTTGCGAGATCAGACGGCGGATTATCTCCGATTCAAGGAAATGCAGATCAACCGCATTGGCTCCCTGAAAAAAGGCTTCCCGGAAATACACCTTTGCAAGACGCATTTCCCCGCACAGCGCATAGCAGTCGCCCAGCTCGGCCAGAATGGCCGGTGAATCGCGATCCGCATTTACTGCCTGTTCAAGCAGATGCAGCGCACGTTCATAGTCCCCGAGCGACTTGTAACAAAGACCAATTTTCCGGTACAGTTCCGCTTCCTGCGCGGTTCCGTCTTCGCGGTACAAAGACTGATAAAACCGGAGGGCAAGCGTAAAGACACATTGCCGTATCGCGTACATGCCCACTTCATAGATCCTGCCCGTTTTTTCAATGTAGGCCGTAAACGGCCTCCACTGGGACACAAGGTATTCACCGCGCTCGAAATCGGTAGATGACTCGCGGGCGCGCTTCAGCTTGTCGATCCAGAAGGTGACACCGGTCAGGGCAAACAAAACTTCAGCATTTTCCAGATCCTGCTGCAAGAGTCTTGCGAGGTCCCGGTTTGCCTGCTCAAGTTCGCCAGATTTGAGAAGTTCATACACTTGCGGTAACAATCCGGGAACTGGTTCTATAGCCATGATACTTCTTCCATTATACTCATTCCTCGTGTTTAGTCAATTAAGGTATTCTATTTACACCGTGCAGGGAGTTTGCTACTATACATGTATGAAAAGACCGTATCTTCTTGCCCCGTCGCTGCTCAGTGCAGATTTTGCGCATCTTGGCAGAGCCATTGAACAGATTGAACAGAAAAGCGGTGACATGATCCACATCGACGTAATGGACGGTCACTTTGTTCCCAACCTGACCATAGGTCCGCCCGTTATAGCCGCCCTTCGAGGACTTACAAAACTTCCGTTCGATGTACATCTCATGATGACGAATCCCGCGGAAATGGCCGATTCCTTTCTGGAAGCCGGCGCGGATTACCTTACATTTCATGTTGAGGCAGAAGTGCACGCGCACCGTCTTATCGAGCGTATTCGGGAAGCGGGATGCAAACCCGGAATATCGCTCGTGCCGTCAACCCCTGTTGCCGCGCTCAGCGAATTGTTGCCGTTTGTAGATCTGGTTCTCGTAATGACGGTCAATCCCGGCTTCGGCGGACAGACCATGATAGCGTCCTGTCTTGAAAAGGTTCAGGAGCTAAAAAAAATCAAGCAGGAAAACGATTTTTCGTATATAGTATCTGTAGACGGCGGGGTGAACTGTGAAACGCTGCCGTCCGTCCTCGCTGCCGGAACGGATCTTGTGGTTTCCGGCTCGGCTTTTTTTACCGGAGAGCTTGATTGCTAAGAAATTCCTGCAGGACGGGTTTGGAGAGGTATGTATGAAAAAACCGGCTATTGCTCTTGTGCTGCTGCTCGCTGCCGTAACCGCGTTCGCCCAGGATCCCCTCATGGCGGGTCTCGACGCGTACGCAAAATCTGACTGGTCGACCGCCACGCTTTCATTCCGGCGGGCGGTAACTAACCCCGGTGCCGGGGCAGAGCCCTGGTACTGGCTCATCATGTCGGAACTCGCGTCCGGAGACATCAAGACCGCCCTTTCGGACATTCAGCGTTTTACCGTGTCATTCCCGGACGATGAAAAAATCCCGGATATAACCTATCAGGAAGGCCGGGTGCATTTTCTTATGGGAAGTCACGAGGACTCCATACAGACCCTGTATCGATTTGTATCACAATGGCCGTCTCACGACATGGTTCCGTCGGCATACTACTGGATCGGCGAGAACCTCTATTCCGTTGGACGGTTTGAGGAAGCCCGAAGCGTTTTTTCACTGGTACTTACTTCGTGGCCCCAGGGTATAAAGCGCGAAGCCGCTTCGTACCGCATTTCGCTCATCAAACAGACTGCCAAGGAGGACGAACTCCTCAAACTTCTCAAGATGAGCCATGAAGAGTCACTTCGAATAATAGAAGATTATCAGCGGCGCGAACGTACCTATGAACAAGCGATAACCGCATACCAGAAGCGCATTTCGGACATGATCAAGGATACCCGCATGGGCGAGCTTGAACAGCAGCTCGGAGAAGAAAAAACCCGGAACGCGCAATTGATGGACCGCATTTCCGAACTCGAGCTTCGCAACGCGGAGCTTGCTGCGGGCCTGGTGTCCGGCGCGGATATTCCGGCAAGTTCCGGTACCGCAAATACGGATCTCTCGTCTGAAGATCCGGACAGCCGACGGCGCGCCCTCGAGGAACTCCGGAACAAGGCACGGTCCCTGCAAACCCTGTACGACCAGATTCTCGAAGGAGAAGCCCAATGAAACACATACGCCGATTAGGCCTTGTGCTGGCGATTATTTGTATGGCCATCCCCCTTTTCTCAGAACCGGTCGAACTCATCGGCGGGAACCTGAAACTCGTTCTCCATCCCAAAACCGGCACCTTTTGTTTGTATCATATCGCCGATACCGGAAAGAACCGGTATGAACCCCTCATCGAGGACCGGAATTTCGGAACGACCTCCTGGCTTTCAGTGCAGATTAACGATAGCGTTTTCAAACTCGCGCCGCGGACCGGCAAGCCAGTGGAAGCGGTTCGTACCGCAAACGGCGCCATGTTCAAATTTCTTTTAACTGACGACTTTTACATTGAACAGGAATTCAGTCTTGTCGATCCGGAGAACCGGGGATTTCCAACCGCAGTTGCCATGGAAGTTCGGGTGGAAAATACCTCCGGTACTGCTGCGGACTTCGCGCTCAAGGGTCTCTTTGACACCATGCTCGGTGAAACGCAGGGTATCCATTTTTACACCGACACACGAAACCGCATATCGGCCGAGGAACGGATCATTCCGGGCGCTGACCGCGACTCTGTTCTCATAACCGGAAACGAACAGCAGAATTTTGTGTTCCAGCTCCGGGACGGCGGCGTTACCGTACCTTCCGCCCTGTATATAGCGAACTGGGAACGGCTCAACACTCTTTCCTGGTTGCCGGATTTTCTTCCCGGCCGTTCGTTCAACACGCTCTATTCGGTGCAGGATTCGGCCGTGCTCTTTGTTTGGCCGACAAAAAACATAACGGCGAACGCTCTGTACACCGTCCGTATGCTCTTTGGTCCCTACCGGATACAGGACGCTCCATCGGCTCCTGACCTTGACGCCGGAGACATTGTCTGGTCGCTTGACCCCTCGCCCAAAACCGAGGATGAACGGCTTTCACTCATCGAGCAGATATTGGCCCGGATTGACCAGATCGAGCTGGATCCATCCATCGCGACCGACGAGGAACTTGACTACCTGAACCGGACCCTGGACAGTCTGCTTGAGCAAAGGATACCCGAATAAGCGATGCCACTGACCGTTCTTGAACGTGCCAAACGGGCGTTTTACCGCAAAAAATACAATGACGTAATAACCCTTCTCGAACCGAATACCATCCAGTATCGGGATTCGTTCACGTTTTACCTCTACCTCGGCATGGCCTGTCTGCACACCGGGGATATTGGCGGGGCGACCACTTATTTCCAGCGCGCCCGACAGATCAAGATGCGCGACCCGGAACTCCTTGTCGCCCAGGCTGCTCTCCATCTGCGTCGAGGCGACACCCACCAGGCGGTGGAGTACTATCTGGAAGCGCTTGAATACGCGCCGTCCCACCGGCTTGCCCGCAAGTCGCTCGACTTTATCCGGAAGGGGAGCGATCCGGAAAACATTTCCGCGCTCGTGGAAACCGGGAAGATCGCGCGGTTTTATCCGCGCATCAAGCGGCCCCTTACCGCGGGTCGAATCGCCGCGAAGGCGGTACCGCTCGCGCTCGTCGCTCTTGCCGCCGTTCTTCTGTACCGGGGCATTACCGCCGATCCCGGTCCGGTCCGCGCTGACCTTTCAGCCCTGGAGCTCGACTCCGCCGACCGTGAAGACGCCATCGCCATGAGCGGTTCGTACCGGTATGTCCTTACGGAAAAGGAACTGTTCGCGAGCTACGAAAAAGCCCAGAAATTTTTCCAGTCCTACCGTGACAACGCGGCGCAGGTGGAAATAAACCGCATACTCAACTCTAACGCGTCGGTCGCCATAAAGCGGAAGTCCCGCGAGCTCATGGGCTATCTTTCAAGGCAGGGATTCGACACCATTCAGGATGTGTACACCTACGCCGAGGTTTCCAAGGAGCCCTGGCTCTATCTTGACTGCTGGGTTGTATGGAAGGGCATGGCGACGAATGTTGTCTCCGGAGAGAACGCTATGGTATTCGATCTCCTCGTGGGCTACGACACCCGCGACGTACTCGAAGGCATCGTTCCCGTCCGTTTTGGCAAAGTCCTTTCCGTTGACCCGGAAAAGCCCCTCGAAGTGCTCGGTCAGGTCGGCCTCGAAGGTGGAAAGGTCATCCTCACCGGCTCGGCCATCCACCAGAGCGGCCGGCCGGGGAAATAACAGGAATACAACACCGCCCCTCCTTCCTCATCCATATACGAACACGCGTTTAACCTCTATACTGACGAAATCTTACCGCGCTCCTCCGGGAAATCAGGAATTACATTGAAACACACAGACGTAATGAACCCCATGATACGAAACATCGCGATAATCGCGCATGTTGACCATGGCAAGACCACACTGGTAGACGCAATGCTCGGGCAATCGGGCGCATTCCGTGAAGGCAAAGAAATGCCGGAACGCATGATGGACAACATGGATCTTGAAAAGGAACGCGGAATCACCATCGCCGCAAAGAATTGCTCCGTAGTATGGAAAGGTGTCAAAATAAACATGCTCGACACTCCCGGCCATGCTGACTTTGGGGGCGAAGTTGGGCGGGCCCTGTCCATGGTGGACGGGGTTATCCTGCTCGTTGATGCTTCGACTGCTTACTGGATCATCTCTATCCTGTTCGATATCCAGTTTACCATCTTTGAGCTTGGCAAGCCAACTGTTAATAGTAATCGGAGCTATACCTGCTTCTTTTGCTACTGAATACACGCTCCGATTTTCCGGTGGCAGAACTTTTCTCAGAATTGCGTTCCTGAATCTCTTGCTGTACTTCATATAATTGCCTCCTTAGTGGACGACAACTATGTTGACACAGAGGGTTGAGGAACTGGCTCGTGAGGGGGTCAAACTCATTCTTATCATATCGGACTGGCTCATGCCGGGAATAAAGGGAGATGAATTCCTTGAAAAGGTTCGGCAGCAATATCCCGATATCAAGGCGGTCATGATAACCGGACAGGCAGACGAGGCGGTCATTAATCGTCTTCTTGAAACTGGATGTGTAACAGATGTTATTGAGAAACCCTGGGATCCGGAACGTCTCATGGAAGCGGTTAAAAAATGCTGCTGTGAAAAACAGGATGGATCATGAAAAAGCACCACATTGTTTGCGTAGACGATGAAACCATTGTACTGCAAAGTCTGCGCCGCGAACTCCGTCAAGATCCGTTTTTCGGTGAGTTTTCGATCAGGGCGACAAGATTGAGCACATGACCATGGCGATGGTCGCCGCGCTTGAAAGCGCAAATTTCTACTTCGACGAGGAAACCGGAAACCATATCAAGCGTATTTCGCTTCTCTCCGAATATATTGCCCGCGCGGCCGGTCTGGATGAGTTTTTTGTAAAGGCAATCAAGATGTATTCACCACTCCATGATATCGGTAAGGTTGGTGTTGAAAAGCAAATCCTCCTGAAACCGGGAAAACTCACACAAGAAGAATTTGAAGTGGTCAAAGAACATGTACGAATCGGATTCCGTATTCTGGACAATAACGCCATAGACCCCATAGCGAAAAACATCGTCCTGTACCATCATGAAAAGTGGTGTGGTTCAGGATATCCGGAAGGTCTCGCGGGAGAAGCCATCCCGCTGGAAGCGAGAATTGTGTCCATTGCCGATGTGTACGATGCCCTGGTAAGCGAACGGATATACAAGCCGGCGTTTCCAGTAGCCGAAGCTCTGGAAATAATCCGGAACGAACGCGGTGTGAGCTTTGATCCGTTTCTCGCGGACACGTTTCTTTCCGGCATGGAGAAGATGGCCCCTTCGGGAAAGCTTCCCTTTGTTTTGGAGGAGGCGTAATGATTAGAAATCGATTGGTATCGCTCCTGCCGGTTCTGCTTTTGTGTGTCTTTGTGCTTTCAATGCCGGTTTTGTCCGCTGATGACAGCAAGCCGGTTCGGGAAACAATACGCATTGGCATTTTTTCTCTTGCGCCGTTCATGAAGAGTACTGAGAATGGTGACGCGAGCGGTGCTTCAGTTGATTTTTGGCGGGAATACCTCGCGCCAGCCATGAATACCGACATCGTCGTTTCGGGACCCTATCCCATACCACGGCTTGAAATGATGCTTGAGAATGGCGAGATAGATGTTATTCCCAATATAACGAAAATCCCCGATCGGGAGACGCGGTTTCTCTATCCGTCCAGACCGCTTGCGAATATTTCCTCGTGTATTGTTGTTCGTCGTGACAGTCCTCTCGAAACAATAAACGCGCAGGAAGATTTGTTCGGTATGACAATAGGGTATATAACGAGCGGTTATGTTCCACCGTTTATCCTGCATGAACAGATTGAACTGGAACTGGTTACCACGACCGAATTTCGGGAAATCAATCACCGCAAGCTCATGAACGGTCGGGTTGACGCCCTGCTGGATATCAATTATCTGTCCCTCGTCTACGAGATGAACAGCAAGGGATACAGCAAGGATATCCGGATTATTCCCCTTGATGAAGATCGTGTTGCCATATACAGCCTCTTCGGGCAGACGTACCGGGGCAGAAAACTTCGAGCATTGTATGACGAAATCATGGAAACCGTTCCTCCGGACGCGTTTGACACAATTACCCGTCGTTATCTTGTTGTTGAATAATTAAGGTTCCCCGCGGAAGAATTCTTCGTATATTACCGGTATACGGAGGTAAGACATGAAAGAAAAACTAACGGACCTTCAGTATGCGGTAACGCAACAATGCGGGACCGAGCCGCCGTTTCATAACGAGTACTGGGACAACAAGGATGCAGGACTCTATGTCGACCTGATCTCCGGTGTCCCCCTGTTCAGCTCGGCCGACAAATTCGATTCGGGAACCGGATGGCCGAGTTTTACAAAACCGGTAGCTCCGGAAGTACTCAAAGAAAAATCTGATTCCAGCGCCGGCATGGTACGGACCGAAGTATCCGCCGCAGTGTCGGCTTCGCACCTCGGACATGTATTTGACGACGGACCCGGAGAGGCCGGATTACGGTATTGCATCAATTCGGCGTCGCTCCGCTTTATCCCCGAACAGGAGCTGGAACGGGAAGGGTATGCCCATTACCGGCCAGCCGCCGGACGTCGGTACGCTCTGTTTGCTGCGGGCTGTTTTTGGGGTACCGAGGGTTATTTCCGCCAGCTCGATGGCGTACTCGAAACCGGGGTAGGCTATTCGGGTGGTACAACCCTGAATCCAACCTACAACGAAGTGCTTCGCGGAGATACCGGTCATGCCGAAACGCTCCGGATCACCTATGATCCGGCAGTCATTTCATATGCCGACCTCCTTCGTCATTTTTTCCGCATGCACGATCCCACCACGCCGGACCGGCAGGGAAACGATCGGGGTACGCAATACCGGTCGGCAGTTTTTGTAACGAACGCGGAAGAAAGCGCCGAAGCGCGGCGTGTTCTCGCCGAACTCGAAGCCGCAGTCACCTGGAACGACCCGGCCGTAACAGAAATACGGCTTGCGGGCGCCTTTTACCCGGCAGAACCGTATCATCAGGATTATCTGGAAAAACACCCCGGCGGGTATTGTCATGTGGATCTTTCACTCGCAAGGAGACCGCTGGTTTAATTGTTTTCTTGACAGCAAAAACATGCGTACCCTACACTGAAGTTGTCGGCGTTGCCGCTTCTTACCATACTGATCCCGGGATGGCATTGTATGACCATAAAAAAACTGTCCGTTCAGAACCGCGAGCTTTTGTATTACGACTGGATGCCTGAACGGTTTGATTCAATCATTCTGGCGATCCAGGGCCTCGGTGCCTGTGCTGACCGGTGGACCTGGATGGCCGAGTACCTCTCTGCGAAGGGGATTGCCGTGATTGCCCTCGAACTGGACGGGTTCGGCGAGTCGCCCGGGATGCCGGGGTATGTGAAGAATTTTGATGTATGGGTGAATCAGCTCGGTCTCATGCATGAACATCTGAAAAGCGTGTATCCCGGAAAGAAAATCATTCTTCTCGGGGAGAGTCTCGGTGCCATGATCGTGACCCGCTATCTCGAAAGCGCCGACGCCGACAAGGCCGTCCTCCTTTCCCCCGCGTTCGTAGAAGGGAAGGTGTTCTCACTCGCGGACAAGATGAAAGCGGGCCTCGGCATTCTCTTCAATCCGAAACTGCATATTACGCTTCCCTACAAGCACCGCGATTTTTGCAACAGTGCAGAAGGGCTCAATTATCTTGCCCGGTCAAAGAGGGAACTCACTCGGGTTACGGCGAAGCTCTCGCTTGCCATGATGCTCCTGCAACTCGCGCTCAAGAAAGATATCGCGAATATCCGCACCCCGGTGTTCGCGCTCCAGGCGGGCAAGGACCGTCTCGTGAACAATGACGCGACAAAGAATGTCATAGACCGGATTCCTTCTCTTGCACGCTACAAGCGATACGAAGACGCGTATCATTCCCTCTGCATCGACGCGAACCGGGAAACGGTGTTCGCGGACATTGCGGAGTTTTCCGGCACATGAACTACATTCTTTCAATCGATCAGGGCACAACGAGTACCACCGCGTTTCTCTACGACCGGAACGGACAGATAGTTGCCCGATCCTCAAAAGAATTCTCGCAAAAATATCCAAAACCCGGCTGGGTTGAGCATGACGCCAATGAAATCTGGCAAACGGTGGTGGATACCGTTACCGACGTGTGCGCGCCCACTGCGGGCAGTATCGCCGCGGTGGGCATAACAAACCAGCGCGAAACAACCGTGGTCTGGGACCGCACAACCGGCGAACCCGTGTGTAACGCCATCGTGTGGCAATGCCGCAGAACCGCCGATCTTTGCAACGCGCTGAAAGATCACGAAGCTCTCATCACCGAAAAAACGGGGCTCCCCCTCGACGCGTATTTCAGCGGTACCAAACTCCGCTACATTCTTGATCATACCCCGAATCGGGCGAATCTCGTATTCGGCACGATCGACACCTGGCTCATCTACAAACTCACCGGCGGGGCGGTTCATGCAACGGACTATACCAACGCGTCGCGCACCATGCTCTGCAACATCTCGACCATGACCTGGGACGACGAACTCTGCGCACTGCTTGGCGTACCGCGCGACATGCTTCCGGAGATCCGGAAATCCTCGGATGACTACGGCGAGGTTACCGCAATTGAAGCGATCAGGGGTGTGCCCGTGTGCGGCGTTGCCGGAGACCAGCAGGCGGCGCTCTTCGGTCAAAACTGTACCGCTCCGGGACAGATAAAGAATACGTATGGCACCGGCTGTTTCGCCGTGCTCAACACCGGCTCGGCCTATATCCGCTCAAGACAGGGCCTCTTGAGTACCCTTGCCGCGGACTCCAGCGGGAATCCTTGTTATGCGCTCGAAGGATCAATTTTTATCGCCGGTGCCGCCGTGCAGTGGCTCCGGGACGAGCTGGGGATCATACGTCATGCGTCCGAAACGGAAGAAATGGCCCGTGCCACGGACGATAATGCCGGTGTCTATCTTGTTCCGGCCTTTGTGGGGCTCGGGGCACCGCATTGGGACATGGATGCCCGGGGAACACTCGTCGGTCTTACCCGGGGAGTAAACAGGAATCATCTTGCCAGGGCCGTGCTTGAATCCATGGCGTATCAGAGTCTGGACGTTATACGGGCCATGGAGGGAGAAACCGGATCGCGGGTGAACGAGCTTGCGGTAGACGGCGGCGCCGCGGCCAACTCCTGGCTCATGCAGTTCCAGGCGGACATTCTCGGTATTCCCGTACGTCGGCCCGCTGTGGTTGAATCAACTTCGCTCGGTGCCGCGTTTCTTGCCGGGCTCAAGTTCGGGTTCTGGTCAGGTCCTGCCGAAATTACCGCGCTCAAGAAAAACGACACGGTGTTCAATCCGGCCATGAGCGATGAGCGCCGGCGGGACGCACTAGCCGGTTGGCAAAAGGCGCTTCGGCAGGCAAGAACGAAGTAAAAAGTATACGACGCCGATTAAATTTCAATCCCCCTTGTATAAAAATCTCAAAAGGTTTATGATGTAAGTACTTCTTACATTTTCCTCGTGAGGCATAAAATGACACGTTTTTCCAGAATTTTCATAACATTTCTTCTTGTTCTCATCGTTTCGGCTTCCACACTGTACGCCAATGAAGGCTCACAGGTTACCGAGGTGATGACCGGCCTGGTGCTGCAAATCGGCATCATCCTGTTCGCGGTTCGTATCGGCGGCATGCTCGTGAAAAAATTCGGCATACCGTCCGTTCTTGGTGAACTGCTCGCCGGTGTGGTGATAGGGCCCTACGCCCTCGGTGCCATAGCGCTTCCCGGTTTTCCTCACGGCATTTTTCCGCTTGGCACCAATGGTCTTGCGGTGAGCCCGGAACTCTACGGCTTTGCCACGGTTGCTTCAATCATTCTCCTTTTTGCATCCGGACTTGAAACTGACCTCGCGCTGTTCCTGCGCTATTCGGTGGTTGGTGGTCTTGTCGGTCTCGGCGGTGTCGTGTTCTCCTTCGCAAGCGGAGCAGGTGTGGGAATGCTTCTTTTAGACGCACCGTTCATGGATCCCCGCTGTCTTTTTCTCGGAATACTTTCCACGGCGACCTCCGTCGGCATTACCGCACGAATACTCTCCGACCAGAAGAAGATGGATTCACCCGAGGGAGTTACCATACTCGCGGCCGCCGTTTTCGATGACGTGCTCGGCATCATCATGCTCGCCGTCGTTCTCGGTATTGTCGCCGTGATGAATGGATCCGGCGGCGGATCGATCAGTTTGACCGCGATAGAGCTCATCGCGCTCAAGGCTTTCGGTATCTGGCTCGGTTTTAGCGCGCTCGGCCTGATCTTTTCAAAAAAAATCGCTTCATTTTTGAAGTTCTTCAAACACCAGTACGACTTCTCCATCTGCGCACTCGGTATTGCGCTCTTGCTCGCGGGCATCTTCGAAAAACAGGGACTTGCCATGATCATTGGCGCCTATGTTACCGGACTCTCGCTTTCCAAGACCGATATCGCGGCGGTTATCCAGGAACGCATCCACGGTCTGTATGAATTTTTCGTACCGCTGTTTTTTGCGGTCATGGGTATGCTCGTGAATGTTGGCGCGCTCATGTCCTGGGAAGTGCTCGCGTTCGGTCTCCTGTATACCGTGGTCGCTATAGCCGCGAAAATACTCGGATGCGCCCTTCCGTCCCTGGGTCTTGGCTTCAACATAAAAGGCGCCTTCAGGGTAGGCGCCGGCATGGTGCCCCGCGGCGAAGTCGCGCTCATAATTGCCGGAATTGGTATAACCGCCGGCATTCTCAATGAACAGCTTTTTGGCGTCATCATACTGATGACACTGTTAACAACCCTGATCGCACCTCCCATCCTGAACCTGTCTCTTAAAATACCCGGCCGGGGAACGAAGAAAGAATCAAAAAGCGACAACATGGAATCGGTTACCTGGGATTTTCACTCGGATGAAATCGCGGACCTCGTTGTGGATACGCTTCTCAAAGACCTCAAGGCAGAAGATTTTTATGTACAGATGATGAATATTGACGATGGCCTGTCCCAGGCGCGCAAGGGAGACGTCGCGATATCCATCACCGAAGAAGAACATATCGTTACTATCGAAAGCACGAAAGAAGATATCGGGTTTGTCAAACAGGCCATGTATGAAGTAATTCTGAAACTGCATGAAGCGATCGAAAAGCTCAAGGCTTCAACCAGTCCTGAAAAAATGAAACAGGATCTTCAGGCCAGCTGTGTCCGTGCGGATAAAAATCTGCTCAAAGTTATTACATCAAAATGTATATCGACGAATCTGAAAGGAACAACCAAGGACGAGATAATCACCGAAATGGTCGATCTTGTCGCCAAATCGGGAGCGGTAACCGACCGTGATCAGGTGCTTCGCGACGTATTTGCCCGGGAACATACCATGAGTACCGGCATGCAGCACGGCATCGCGATACCTCACGGCAAGACAGACGGAGTAACCCAAATGTGTACCGCCATCGGCATAAAGAAAGAGGGCGTGGACTTTGAGTCTCTGGACAAACTGCCGGCGAAAATTTTCATCATGGTTGTTTCTCCCAAAAAATCATCGGGACCGCATCTCCAGTTTCTTGCGTCCATTACCAATATCCTGAAAAATCCCGGAACAATAGAAAAGATGCTTGAAGCGACGAAATCATCCGAGATCAAGAGTATTGTACGAGACTGTGTTTGCCCCGATCCGAAGAAGTGATCAATGACGGCGTTTGGACTCTTCGCGGGACAGAAGATATTCCTCGGGGGAGAAAACATCGATAAGGTCCGCCATCTGACGGTTCTGGGATATCCCGAGGGTAATCCGGGCGCTCAGATCGGCGGAGCCGATTACTTCCATAAAATCTATCCGCGGCGCAATGTCGTGGGTATCAATCGTATCGCAGACGACGAGGCGGGCGAGAACCCCGTCATTTTTTAGTTCGGTAATCCGGTCAATTGCCGGGGGAGAAAAGACCGGGTGGACAATCATGATGTTCACCGGTTTTCCGGACTTGGACGAAAGTTCCCGGGCGAGATTGTAAATGGAACCTCCCGTGTCTATCATGTCGTCCACAATCCATATTTCTTTTCCTTCAAACGGAACCGCGGAAAGAAGATTGATGCATTCTACCGTATTCGCTTTGGTAGTGCTCCGCTGTTTATGCGCAATAACAAGCTGGGTACCAAATGATTCGGCGAATTTGCGGGCAAGTTTTTCGCCTCCGGCATCCACAGAACAAAAAAGCCAGTTTTCCCGTACATTCTCGACAAGATCCCGGTGGGAAGGTATGGACGTATCGCAGAGGTATTTTTGCAGCAGCGAGAGTGTCTGTACGTCATCTATGGAGCATATACAGGGATCAAACATGGTTTTTGACTTGTCGGAATGGAGCTGATAGGTGATGAGATGATCCACACCGAGCGAAATGAGTGTTTTGTAGTGAATCCACAAGCCGACCGAGTTCCGTCTCGTGGTCCGGTCGGAGCGGCTGCAGGAAATATACGGTTCAAAGACGATTATCTCCGCGGCCTGGGATCGTTTGAGTACATCGATGGTATGATAGAGTTCCAGTTTGCACAGTTCAACCGGAAGATTTCCGGGATTCCGCGCGGCGGACGTGAACAGGAATACTGTTTTGCCCCGAACGGAGCGGTGCAGGGTAACCTCCAGTTCACCGTCGGCAAAAGAGAGAACCGAAAGCTCGCCGGTGTAGTCAAAACCCTGGGGAAACAGGAGGTGCTCGGGATTCGACTTGAGCGCCTCGACCACCTTTTCGGCGTATGATTTGCAGGAACGGGTGGAAAGAATTAAAAATGGTCGTACCATAATCAGCATAATACACCGGTTTGAATCGTTATTGCTGTTTTTTTTCCGGATTTTTTGCTATAATGCAGGCAAATAGTTCATTTTCACCGATATGCCAGGGGGAGGGAAAGGTGGCAAAAACAAGTTCAGAGCCCGTAAAGGGCGACATGAGTGAAAAGCTCAAGGCGCTGGAAGTTGCACGGCTTCAGATAGAAAAGCAGTTCGGTCAGGGTTCGCTCATGAAGATGGGGAACGGGACCGACGTGGCCGGCATAGAAGTTGTTCCATCGGGCAGTATCCTGCTCGACGAAGCGCTGGGTATCGGTGGCTATCCCCGCGGAAGAATCATTGAAATTTACGGCCCGGAATCATCCGGTAAAACGACACTGGCGCTCCATGCCATAGCCGAAGCCCAGAAATTGGGTGGAATTGCGGCATTCGTGGACGCCGAGCATGCACTGGATCCGCAGTATGCCCGCGGACTCGGCGTCAACATCGACGAGTTGTGGGTGTCCCAGCCGGATACCGGCGAACAGGCGCTTGAAATTACCGAAAGCCTCGTGCGGTCGGGTGCGGTTGACATCATTGTTGTTGACTCGGTAGCCGCGCTCACGCCCCAGGCCGAAATTGAAGGCGACATGGGAGATTCACACATGGGTCTCCAAGCCCGGCTGATGAGCCAGGCACTCCGCAAACTTACCGGAATACTCGGCAAGTCCAAGTGTATCATCGTGTTTATCAACCAGATCCGCATGAAAATCGGAGTCATGTTCGGGAACCCCGAAACAACTACCGGTGGAAACGCGCTCAAGTTTTACTCATCGATTCGTCTTGAAGTACGGAAATTCGAGACCATAGACAAGGGTGAGGGTGACGCGATAGGAAACCGGGTTCGGGTCAAAGTAGTCAAGAACAAGGTCGCTCCGCCGTTCAGGAAGGTGGAGCTGGACATAATTTTCGGCAAGGGTGTATCCTCTGTGGCAAGTCTTCTTGATTCCGCCGTAAAGCACGGCTTTGTGGACAAGAAAGGCGCCTGGTATTCAGCTGGTGATGAAAAGATTGGCCAGGGCCGTGAGAATGCCATCACGTTCATGGAATCCAATCCCGAATTCCGGGCAGATGTTGAAAAGAAAATACGGGAAAAGATATTCCCGGGACAAAAGTTTACTCCGGTTGAAGCGGTGGACACCGCTGGCGGTAAACCCGCAGCGAAAACCGGCGTCAAAGACGGCGCTGAAGGCGGGTTGTTCTGAGCGAAATTCCTGAGGAACAGGTCGTACTGGGCCTGGGGTCAAACACGGGAGAATCTCTGGCGATTCTGAAGAAGGCAATCGCGGATCTTGCGCTTGTACTGCGCTCGATGCGTGTGTCTTCCCTCTATCTGACCATGCCTCAGGATTATCAGGATCAGGCGGACTATTGCAACATGGTTGTTATAGGGTTCTATTCCGGAAGTCCGGAATCCCTTCTTAAAACCATACAAACCATAGAACGCCGGTACGGACGGGACCGAAGCAAGGAAATACAGAAAGGACCGAGAACACTGGATATAGACATTCTTCTGTTCGGAGAGCATGTATTGTGCGAAGAATCGCTCATTGTTCCGCATGAACGGATGATCCACCGGCAATTCGCGCTGGTTCCGCTTCTGGAGCTGCTGCCTGAATGTACCGAACCGGGAACGGGAATACCGTACAGTGACATTCTCGAAAAAATACCCGATCAGGGAGTCAAGAAAGTGGGGAATATTTATGGATATTGATGCGGCAGCTACCTTCCGGGTAAACGACTTTGAAGGGCCGCTTGACCTGTTGCTTTTTTTGATAAAGAAAAATGAAGTAAACATTTACGACATCCCCATAGCCAGCATAACCGAACAGTATCTTGCCTATCTGGACTATTCCGTTTCCGGCGACCTGGCGAGCCTGACCGACTTTTACGCGCTGGCGGCGACCTTGTTGTATATAAAAAGCCGCATGCTCTTGCCGGTGGAAATCGCCGTGGATGATGAAGATATCGACGATCCGCGCAAGGAACTGGTGGACAAGCTTATCGAGTATCAGAAATTCAAAAAGCTTTCCGAACTCATGGAACAAAAAGAAGATGAGGCCGAATGGGTGTTTGAACGAAAGAAGATTCAGAGCCCCCTGCCGTTTGCGGACGATGATGAATTGTGGGAACGTCTTGACACCTGGGACCTTCTGAAAACATTTTCCAATCTTGTTTCGAGTTACAATTCGGAACGGATTCTCGACATGTATGAAGAAGTCTCCGTTAATGAAAAAATAACCCTCATGAACGAACTCCTGGAAACCAGGGGTGAGTGCATGTTTACCGATCTCATTGTGAGAAAGGGCAATCTCATGGACATCGTATGTGCCTTCATGGCGCTCCTGGAAGCGGTCAAATTCAGGATGGCCAGCATCTGGCAGAACCGCATGTTCGGAGATATCAAGATAAAACCCTGGAAGAAAATCTCCGTGGACGAGATGGAGTTGACGGTAGAAGGGTAGCAGAAGGATGGAATACGCAATGGAGAAAGAAACAGCCCTTGTAGAGGCAATTTTATTCCTGGAAACCGATCCGGTGGATGAGAATACTCTGGCGAGAATATCAGGTTTCCCGGCGGACATGATTACCGCCATACTGGAGAAAATCCGTGAACGGTACGAAAGCGCCGATCATGGTGTCGAACTGGTTCAGATCTCTGGAGGGTGGATCATTACACCCAAGCGGGAACTCTGGGATAACCTTCGTGACCGGTACGGCAAAAAGAATGACGGACGACTGTCCCGTGCCGCCATGGAAACACTTTCCATTATTGCCTATTCACAACCGATAACCCGTGCGGAAATTGAAGCGATACGCGGCGTTTCGGCGGACAACATGATCCGTCTCCTTATGGAGAAGAATCTGATAAAGGAAGTGGGTAAAAAAGACGTGCCGGGGAAACCGGTACAGTTCGGAACCACAAAGGAATTTCTCAAGATTTTCCGCCTGAACAGTATCGCAGAATTGCCCAAACTGGATGAAGTAGAAAGTGAACGATTCGAACTCTCCCGATAATATGCCGGAAGGCGTCCGCCTGCAGCTCTATCTCGCGCGCGCTGGTGTCGCGTCGCGCCGGGCAAGCGAAAAAATCATTCTGGATGGCCGGGTTTCGGTAAACGGTACCGTAGTTGATACGCTTGGTACACGGGTTCTCGAAACAGACCGCATCTGCGTGGACGGAGTTCCGGTCGAACCGGAAAAAACAAAACGATATGTCCTTCTCAACAAACCGTCGGGATATGTATGTTCCCTGTCCGACGAGAAAGGCCGGCCGGTTGCGGCGGATCTTCTCGCGGAAAAATATCCGGAACGTCTGTACAACGTGGGACGGCTCGACATGTACTCGAGCGGAGCAATTCTCTTTACTAATGACGGGGAATTCGCGGCAAAGGTGGGACATCCCTCGTCGGAAATTGAAAAACAGTACATTGTAGAGGCGAGCATGCCGTTCCGTGACGACGTGATCGAAGCCTTCAGGAAGGGAATACGCATAGACAACGTGTATTACCGCTGTCGGGACGCCGTACGTCTTTCGTCCCGCCGCATGTCCATAACGCTCATAGAAGGAAAAAACCGCGAGATCCGGCGTGTTCTCGAGCATTTTTCGATACGGGTAAAGAACCTGATCAGAACCAGGATCGGAACAGTTACCATCGACGGCCTTGCCTACGGAGAATCACGGGAACTTGGGCGGGAGGAAGTGGCTTCCTTGCTCGGTGAGGAGAAACATCATGATAATCGCGATTGACGGTCCTGCGGGATCGGGAAAAAGCACCATAGCACGCTATCTTGCCGATACACTCGGTTTTGTCTTCATGAACACCGGCAGTTTTTACCGCGGGGTAACCCTCGCGTACCTCCGCGCGCATGGCGGCGGCAAGGACGGCTCCGATGCCGTACATAACGGTCTGGACGACGAGGCGGCCATGACCGCTTTTGCCCGGAGCGTACCGCTCGATTATCGGGAAGGACGGCTCTATATCGGTGACGAAGATGTTGACGTATTGCTCCGCTCGGACGCGGTTGAAGCTCTTGTCGCGCCTCTGTCCGGCATAGTGCCGGTTCGACATGCCATGAACGAGAAAATCCGCAAGGCCGCAGAAGGCCAGAATATCGTGTGCGAAGGCCGCGACATGACAACCGTCGTCTTTCCCCATGCCGATTACAAGTTTTTCCTCGACGCATCCGCGGAAGAACGGGCAAAACGGCGGTATGAACAGGGAACCAGCAGTCTTTCTCTTGCCGAAATCGAACAATCAATACGTGAGCGGGACGAGATTGACCGGAACAAGAAGGAAGGAAGCCTTAAAATTGCCGAAGACGCCGTCTATATAGATACATCACACTTGACCATAAAAGATGTTTGTGACATGATAATAAGCAAAATTCACTTATAAGGGTTGTGTATGGATCAGATGGACGTGGCAAAGGATGAATCGAAAAATACTGAAGAGAACATCCAGCAGACACGATTACAGGAAGAGTATCTCAAGTCTTTCCAGTCGCTTGAAGAAGGCCAGCTTGTAGACGGTATTGTTATTCAGGTAACGCCGGATCAGGTTTTTGTGGACGTGGGATATAAGTCAGAAGGAAAGATTCCGGTAGCGGAATTCGATGAGTTGCCCGCCGTGGGCGATACCGTCAGTGTTGTGCTTGAAAAGAAAGAAAACAGGCACGGCGAAGTTATTGTTTCCAAACAAAAGGCCGACGTAAAGGTTTTCTGGAAAAACCTCCGTCAGGCATTTCAGGATAAAGCTGCCGTTGAAGGAACTGTTGAAAAGGTTATCAAGGGCGGATACGAGGTGTGTCTCGGTGCCGGTGTGCGGGCTTTTCTCCCCATCAGCCAGTCAGACAGCCAGAAAGTGGAAAAACCCGAGAAGCTCGTTGGCCTCAAGAGTCATTTCTATGTAGAACGGCTCTATTCGGACAACAAGGTCAATGTGGTGGTAAACCGCCGCAAGTATCTCGAAGAACAGACCGAAGTAAACCGCGAGAAATTCTTCAACGAGGTGCAGATCGGCGATTCCGTAGAAGGTGTGGTCAAGAGCTTCACCAGCTTTGGCGCGTTTATCGACCTTGGCGGTTTCGACGGACTTCTTCACATCAATGACATGAGCTGGGGACACGTAACCCGTCCCAAGGATTTTGTCAAAAAGGGACAGGAGATTACCCTCAAGGTGATCCGTCTCGATCCGGAAGAAAAACGCATCAATCTTTCCCTCAAGCACTTTACCGAGGATCCCTGGCTTCATTTTGAAGACAATTTCCACGTAAACGACATCGTAAAGGGCAAGGTAACGAAACTTACCGAGTTCGGTGCCTTTATCGAACTTGAAGAGGGAATTGAAGGTCTTGCGCATATCAGCGAATTCAGCTGGGTAAAGAAGATCAACAAGCCCGAAGACATGGTCAATATCGGCGACGATGTTGAATGCATGATCCTCGGATACGATATCCAGGCAGGTCGTGTTTCGCTCGGTCTCAAACAGGTTACCGAAAACCCCTGGGAAGACATCGCACAGAAATATCCGGTTGGAACAAAGCTTACCCGCAAGGTGGTCAAGGTTACCAACGCCGGCGCCTTTGTAGAACTTGAAGAAGGCATCGACGGATTCCTCCATGCTGACGATCTTTCATGGACCAAGAAGGTACGCAATCCTTCAAGCGAGCTCACCGTTGACCAGGAAATTGAAGTTGTGGTTATCGAGTCCGATCCGGAAACCCACCGTATCCGCCTTGGTGTCAAGCAGCTTTCCGATGATCCCTGGAAACAGTTTGCCGATACCCATGAACCGGGAACCAGTGTTGAGGGCGAAATTACCTCCATCACCGATTTCGGCGTATTCCTGAAAGTGGAAGGCGGTATTGAAGGGCTTATAAACAAGCAGAATCTTCTTGAAAGCCGCGAAGACACCTTTGAAGAAGTGGTGAAAAAATACACTGTTGGCGACAAGATCAAAGCCATCGTTGTGGACGTAAGCCCCGAACGCCAAAAGGTTGCCTTTTCCATCAAGGATTACAAGAAAAAGGTACAGCGTGAGGAGATTTCCCGGTACATGTCTTCCACCGAAGAACAAACCGACGGTGCCTACACCCTTGGAGACCTTCTGAAGAACAAGACAAACTGATCCGGTGTAAATGAGCGGTTTTGATGAAATTATCGGACGCGATAGACAAAGATAAACTCAATGCCCTCATAGAAAACAACATACTGATCAATTCCAATTACTCAAATATAAGCGCATTGCTGGCTCACATCCTCGAGTCGGCAATGCGTCTTGTTTCCGGAGACGCGTCGTCACTGCTCCTTGTGGATCAAAAAACCCGTACGCTCCGGTTCGAGATTGCGCTCGGTCCAAAGGGACTTGAAGCGAAAAAGTTCGTAGTCAAGATGGACGAGGGAATAGCCGGCTGGGTAGTAAAAAATAATCGGAGTCTCATCGTAAACGATGTCGCGAACGATCCGCGGTTTTCCCCCGCAGTACAACAGTCCACCGGTTACAAAACCCAGAACATGCTCGCAGTTCCGATGCGGATTCGGGATGAGTGTATCGGTGTTATAGAGATCCTCAACAAGGATCGTGGCCCCGGGTTTACCAACGCCGATCTTGAAGTGCTCGAAATTATGGCCAATCAGGCCGCCATAGCCTATCAGAACGCGCTGTATCTGCAAAAATCCCAAAATGAAATTGTGGTTCTACAGGATCAGATTACAACCGATCGTGGTTTTCATACCCTCATTGCCAAGAGTCCGGTCATTCTTGAAAAGCTGGATATAATCAACCGGGTAGCGAAATCCGATTCTTCGGTGCTCATCCTCGGTGAGAGCGGTGTCGGCAAGGAGCTTTTTGCCGAACAGCTCCATCTCAAGAGCGACCGTTCCGGGGGACCGTTTATCCGGGTTAACTGCGCGGCCCTTCCCGAAGGTCTTCTTGAAAGTGAACTTTTCGGTCATGTGAAAGGCGCATTTACCGACGCGGTAACCAACCGAAAGGGCCGCTTTGAAATGGCGGACAAGGGAACCATCTTTCTTGACGAGATTGGGGATCTTCCCTTGTCGCTCCAGTCAAAACTCCTGCGGGTTATCCAGAGCAAGTCTTTCGAGAAGGTTGGTTCAAGCGAGACCATTTCGGTGAATGTGCGCATAATTGCGGCAACAAACCGGGATATTGAAAAACTGGTTGAACAACAGAGCTTCCGATCGGATCTTTACTACCGTCTCAACGTTCTGCCCCTGTATATCCCGCCGCTAAAACAGCGTTTGGAGGACATACCGGAACTCGCAAGCTTTTTTCTGAAGAAATTTTCCCACGAAACAAAGAAGGATTTTTCAGGTTTTTCCGAAGGAGCCATGAGCGCAATCCTTTCTTATTCATGGCCGGGAAATATCCGCGAGCTGGAGAATACGGTTGAACGAGCATGCGTAATCGGATCTCCTCCCTATGTCCAGGAAGATGATCTCCTCTTGAACATAAGGACAATGCCTGATAATACTACTATTGCGGACAAGAGCCTGAAGAACGTGCTGAATCTGTTCAAGAAGCATTATTTGCAGAAAGTTCTGGAAGAAAACGACTGGAACCAGACACTTGCGGCACAGGTACTCGATATTCAGAGAACATACTTGTCTCGATTAATCAAAGAACTAGAAATCAAGGAGAAATAACGCCATGGCAACCAATGTTGTGCAAAAAAACAAAGATGAAAAAAAGCCGATTTCCGTCATCATAAGCGAATTCCTGATGAAAAACCGGAAGATCATTCTTTCAGTGATTGCGGTTCTTTCAGCCATACTCATTGCGATTGTAGTGTATTTTATCGTCGTTGAACGTAAAAATACCACCGCGACAGCGCGGATCGAATCGCTCATGGAAGACTGGGAAAAGGCAAAAACGGAAGAAGAAGGCCAGACCCTCACCGAATCGGAAGACCGGCTGCTTGAAGAAATTTCCGTTATCGCAGCACGCAACAAGCGCCTTTCATCCGGAGCACGCGCCAATTTGGTAGCCGCCGAGATTTATTACGGACGGGAAGACTGGAAAAACGCGCGGGAGCACTATCTTGACTGTATCAAGGCTGAAGAAGACATCTATACCGCCGCGGTGGCTTACTACAATGCGGCAGTCTGCTCCGAAGAACTCGGCGAGATGGATGCTGCAATTGACCAATACAACAAAGCCTACGCACATGAGTCATTCAGCCAGAAGAGCCGGGCGCTTTTCAATATTGGCCGTATCGAGGAACAGCGTGGCAATCGGGACCTCGCAATTACGTCCTATGAGAAACTCGCCGAAGAATATCCCGAGGATACCTGGGCGCTGCTTGCGAAATCCCGCATTCTTTCCCTGGAGATACAATAAACCGTGAAACGGGGGAGGTGACCATGAACAGATTTCGTACTCTTTTAAAGACGAGAAATTTTGGATTGGTCATCGGTCTCGCGTTTTCCCTCATTTTTTCTCTCATCGGTTTTTCCACCCTGTTCTTTGATTCTCTTGAAGGTCGTCTTCTTGATACCTATTTTGCCTTCAAGAATTTTGATACCGGACGGGCGGTTCAAAAAGGTGTGTGGAAAAATGAACCGAATCCCGATATTCATCCCGACATTCTCATACTTGGTATTGATCTTAAAACGATACAGCAATTCGGGTCATGGCCATTTCCGCGCGCCAGACACGCGGAGCTTGTCCGTTCCATTTCCCGCATCAGCGATCAGTCAGAACGGGAGAAGTCCCTGTTTCTCGACATATTTTTCATAGATCCTTCAACAAATCCCGATGACGACCGGATGCTCGCAAAAAGCATCTCGGAATCGGGAAGGGTTTTTCTTGAAACGATCGTAAATTACTCCGGATACGGTGAATTGCTCGATGAAGAAATGTTCTGGCGGCAAGAATTGCTCTTGCGAAAGACACCTCCGTTTGCCCGTGTTGGTTGCGGTTGGGAAGATATGCACGCTCATTACGGACTGCAGACAAATCTTCCTGCAATGAATGCGACAGTGAAAGGATACGGAACAGCAAATGTCGTTACCGATTCCTGGGGCGACAAAGTTCGCCGACAGCCGCTCGTTTTCAAATACTCGCGATTTTTGGGTGATCTTACCCTTGAAGATATCGAGGGAGGGTTTGTCCCCGATTCCGGCAATTATGAACGAATTGGCTGGTTCGACACGGAAGGCCGTGAATACACCGTCCATTTCCCGCTTGATACCGAGGGGAAAGCTCGTCTTCGTTCAGAAATGGAAAAAAGCGCCCCGCCGTATGCCGTTGATACGGACGGAGATGGCGCCCCCGATCAGGAACTGTTGATTCTTGAGCATTATCAGGATTATTTTTTCCCCTCCATAACATTTTCTCTTGCGCTGGATTACTGGAACGTTACTCCCGCTGATTGCGAAATATACCCGGGAGACCGGATTGATGTCCGTCATGGAGACGGAACCCTCCTGTCCATACCCGTTGATGAGCAATGCACCATGATAATCAACTTCGCGGGAATGGCATCTTCCATCGCTTCTGATGGATACAAGACCTTTCCGGTGCGGCCCTATGCGGGCTATGTCCGGGAAACCGGTGATGACCCGGATACCTGGCCGAAAACCCGTGCGCTGAAAAACAAGGTAGTCATGGTTGGCGCATTCGAGAAGGGTATGGCGGACGATGAAAAACAGACTCCCTACGGACTCATGTACGGTATTGAAATTCACGCGAATTCCCTGAATACCCTGCTTACCGGATCGTTCATTCGCCATCTGCCGCTGTTTGCGAACATTCTCATTGTTTTTTTCGCGACCATGTTGGTGGCGTTCCTCGCCGCACGAATGAAGAATCTTCTGTCCCTGCCAGTGTCGCTGGTATTTGCTCTCTCGCTTTTTTTCACTTGTTCATTCATTTTTGACAATAATCAGATTCTGATAAATTACACCGTTCCGTTTGCCGGCATGGTCTTCTCATATGTCACCATCATTTTGTACCGGTCGAGTACGGAAGAACGGGAAAAGAGAAGAATACGTTCCATGTTCGGCAAGTATGTAAGTCCGGAAGTTGTATCCCAGATGATGGACAACCCGCCCGAGCTTGGCGGAATTGATCGTGAATTGACGGTTTTTTTCTCCGACATTCGCGGATTTACCAGTCTTTCGGAAACACTTACCCCCCAGGAACTGGTAAAACATCTAAATGAATATCTTTCCGCCATGACCGACATAATTCTTGACACGGGCGGAACGCTGGACAAGTATGTGGGCGATGAGATCATGTGTTTCTGGGGAGCCCCGCTCGATGTTCCCGATCACGCCCGTCGGGCTTGCCAATGTGCGCTACTGCAGAGAAAGCGGCTTGCGGAACTTAACGCGGCATGGCCGGAAGAACGGCGGCTCGCGATCGGTATCGGAATAAACACCGGAATCATGACTGTCGGAAACATGGGTTCTGCCGGACGCATGAATTACACGCTCATGGGGGACAATGTCAATCTCGGTGCCCGTCTCGAAGGAACAAACAAGGTTTACGGAACAATGATTATCGTGAGCGAGTATACCTATGCTCAGGTAAAGGATGAATTTATTTTCCGGGAACTTGATACCATCCGGGTAAAGGGAAAAAACCGACCGGTGGTTATATATGAACTGGTGGATGAACGGGCGTGAAGTATCTACGTACAGTCAGAATGGCCGCGATTACCGGATTGCTGGCGCTGATATTTTCCTGCGGTCTGGATGTATTCATTTATTTACACCCCGTTACCTATCGTGATTTTGTACCTTCCCCGGACCCGTTGTTCAATTACTTCAGCTTCCTGACTTCTGATTCCAGGAATCATAACGACGCGGCAGATTACTTCAAGGGTTTTGAAATTTATTACCGTATTTACAATAATTCGGGTACTGCGGCAACAGACCGTTCCCAGATAAACCAGTACAATGAAGATAACCCCTATCTTGCCTATAACTACATTATCAATACCAAAAATTACCGTCGTCTGTTGACGTCCGAACGTACTTCAACACCGCTTATTACCGGTGCGACAACGAACCGTCAGGTAACCGTGCGTCTGGTTCCTTATGTTGACGAAGTTCCTTCGATGTATGTTGATACAACCTATTTGGGTGTTCCACGCAGGAATGTGGACGACGGAATATATTCAGACGCGGCGATTTTTGACTTTGAAGAGATCAATGATGGTGATTCCGACGTGTCCTGGAGTACATGGAATGATACAAACAACAAACAATTGTATGTACAGGCATACGTACTTGCATACGGTTACGATGAATCATACAAACAGCTGTACAGTGAGCTCTTTTACCTCGGTTTTATAACCCTGGAAGAATAAAAAAAAACGCAAGCTGAAAGCTTGCGTTTTCATGGGCGCTGAGAGGCTCGAACTCCCGACATTTTGGGTGTAAACCAAACGCTCTACCAACTGAGCTAAGCGCCCGTAACGAAGATGAGAATACAGAAAATTGACGGGAAGGTCAATACTGCTATCAAAATTGTTGAAAAAAAAACCCGTATTGAATCATGAAAGTACGACAAAAATTCCATCTTCGGGATATACTTGGCGTATGGGTTGCGCCAAATTGTCTACATCTATATATAAATCGATTCTGGTAATGGCGCTTGTTGTCATGTACCCCATAGGCGTTTATGCGGAATCGGTTGCACACCGGTTTGAATCGGATGAACCGGAAACCCGAACGGAAAACATACTGTATCTTGCCGCCGGAACTGCGCTTTCTTCAATCGGTTTTTCCAGTACACGGGAAGCGCGTGGTTCTGATTTCATCCTTCATACCCGATATACACAGCACAATGATGAAATATCAGTACTCTATACTTTATATTCCAATAACGAACGAATTTTATCAGAGAAATTTCTTGTGGCTCCGCTGGATCATCAGCTGGATATCAGGATAGGAGAGACTCTGGCCGAATTATTTGGCGAAGCTGAGGCCAGGGGGTATTCGGAAGACGCAGGAATATCCGATTTGTTTTCCTGGAAACAGGACGCATCGGGGCCTGTTGCGCCGGATCCCCGGTCCTCGCCGGCGTTTGTATTTGAATCGGGCGCGGAAATCGGCGGAGTTGTTTTTTTCGGTGAAAAGGTATCAAGTGAACATACCCAGCTGGAGCAAATGATCCACCATGAAGCGTCAGCGCGCGAGATTGCCGTTCAACGGGAAGAAGAAGCCCTTACTGTGCTTGGACGGGTTTCAGATTTCCGTGACGAGGAAACCGGTCAACATCAACGCCGGATCGGTCGCGTATCCGCGCTTTTTGGCACCTACCTGGGCAAGACCGTTGCTGATCAAAGAAAACTCCTCTACGGCGCGCCCCTGCACGATATCGGCAAGATAGCCATACCGGATGCCATTTTGCAGAAACCGGGACCGCTTACGGAAGAAGAAATGGCCGTAATGAAAACGCATCCCATGATCGGATTTGAGCTCCTCAAGGAAACCCGCGGCAAGTATCTGGCTGAAGGCGCGACAATCGCCTTAACCCATCATGAGAAATGGGACGGGACCGGGTATCCAAACGGCCTTGCCGGTGAAAAGACACCCTTGTCCGGCCGTATAGTCGGCCTCGCGGACGTTCTGGATGCCCTGTTCTCCGAACGGGTATACAAAAGAGCCTGGTCTGTATCCGAGGTTATGGACTATGTGCAGGAACAAAAGGGGAAACATTTCGATCCCCGACTCGTGGATGTATTTCTTGAACACAAGGAACTTTTTTTGCAGGTTCTCCTGGAGAAATGATCCGTTTTGCACTGGACAGCGTTTTTTCTACGATGTAAGGTGATATCATGATAACCCGCACAGATGCACCAATTCTCGAAACTATGAGCCTGTCATTCATGGACTTTCTGCGGTACCCCGACCTGCGTATTCCGGAAAAACAGACAACTTTTATCACGGGGGAAAGCGGTACGGGAAAAAGTACGCTTCTTCGTCTGTTCAACAACTCCGCTTCGTCGGCTTCGGGTTCGATACACTACCGCGGAACAGACATTCTTGCCATTGATCCGGTCTCGCTTCGCCGGACCGTACTGCTGGCAGGTCAGGCAGTTTTTCTCTTTGATGATACCATTGCCGGAAATTTCAGGCAGTATTTTTCGTATCGGGATGAACCGGTCCCGGCGGACGAGAAGGTTCTGGAGTGTCTTTCGGTTTGTCGGGCAGAATTTCCCCTGGATGCTCCGTGCAAGAATCTTTCGGGAGGAGAGCGTCAACGGGTATTTCTGGCGATATATTTGTCCATGGAAAGCGATATTCTCATGCTGGACGAACCCACGTCCGCTCTTGATGAAAAGACGGGAAAAGCCGTCATGAAAAACCTTTCAGACTATTGCCGGGATCAGGGCAGAACGCTGATGGTGGTAAGCCATGATCCGTCCCTCGTTGACCGGTTCGCGGAAAACCGGGTGATACTTACCCGCGGGGAGAATGCATGAATACGATCGTCAAAATGAATCTCGCCCAGTTTTCCCTTATTTACCTTCTTCTCATAATCATTCTCGTCATCATGAAAAAGGCGCGCGTAAACCAGACAAAACTTCTGGTAGTCGCCAGTTTCCGTATGTCGGTTCAGCTCGTGCTTGCCGGTTTCGTTCTTACCTGGATTTTTGAAAACCCGCATCCGCTTCTGACCGTTGCGTACATTGTCTCAATGGTCATTTTTGCCATCCACCGCGTAATCTCGCGTTGTAAACGACTCAATCGCACGTTCAAGATAATCGTCGCCTGTTCACTTGCCGGAACCGGCGTGTCGCTCGTGGCCTATTTTGTAGCCGTGGTTGTCGGTATAAATGTTTTCAATCCTCAATACACCATACCTATAAGCGGCATGATTATCGCGAACTCAATGAACGGAGTGGCGCTCGGGCTGCGTTCATTCACGGAAAATATCCGGGCAAACACCGCACGCATGGATGCGCTCATAAACGCGGGCGTTACCCCGAAGAAGATTCTCCTTCCGTTTGTTAACGATGCGCTTGAGACGGCATTGATTCCCACACTCAATTCGATGGTCGGCATGGGGATAATATCGCTTCCCGGCATGATGACGGGACAGATTCTTTCGGGAACGCTGCCCATGACCGCCATTCTCTATCAGATTGCCATAATGATAGCTATCTGCACTGCGGTGTGTGTAACAGTCTTCACCTCATTGTATTTGGGATACCGTACGATGTATAATAAACGCTACCAGATTCAGGTTTCTTGACCTGCATGCCGACATAAGGATACTATTTTGCCTGTGAAAGAAAAGAATTTGCTCATCGTAAAGGGTGCGCGAGAACATAACCTCAAGAACATAGATATTGAACTTCCCCGGGACAAACTCATTGTCGTTTCGGGGCTATCGGGCTCGGGAAAGAGTTCCCTCGCCTTCGATACCATTTTCGCCGAGGGTCAGCGCCGGTATGTAGAATCCTTGTCCGCCTATGCCCGTCAGTTCCTCGGGCGAATGGACAAACCCGATGTTGATCATATAGAAGGCTTGTCTCCGGCCATTTCGATCGAGCAAAAGAGTACGCACCGCAATCCACGGTCCACGGTCGGAACGGTTACCGAGATTTACGACTACTATCGTCTGCTGTTCGCGAGGACAGGCCATCCGCACTGTCCGGAGTGCGGCAAGGAAATCCGGGAACAGTCGGTTGACCAGATTATCGAGACCATTTTCACGTTTCCGGAAGGAACGAAGTTGCAGCTTCTCGCGCCGATT
>MWCL01000003.1 GCA_002070025.1 Spirochaetes bacterium ADurb.Bin215 | reverse complement strand
TATACACGAAGCGGCATGTGTGGACTCATCAGGTGCAGCAGGCTGAGTGGATGGAAGAAATCTGGCTGAGAAGAAAGAAAAACCCGCCGGTTGTGTGTTTCCGGACGGGTGTGGTACCCGAAAAGGGTCAGCCGGGCAACGGTTGGGTCGCCCGGCATCTTGTTGTGTGAGAGTTTTTTCTGCTACCGGGTTTCAACAATTTTGATAGCAGTTAGTAGATCACCCCCCGAGAGACGATTACGGACATAATCTCCATTAGCCTATCCATCTCCATATCTTCCGCTTCAGCGGAGACAATTTCCCTGATATCTTCCCATTCCTCGTTGGAGAAGTCCATGGTATCATCAAAGGATCCGGTGAGTAACGCCATGAGCGAAACGAGGCGGTCGATCGCAATACCACGATTGTCGGTGTTGCCGAGAGCGTCGGCATATCGATCCAACCAGAATGTCCAGAAATTTTCTGCCAGGTTCCCGTACGAACGGGTCCATTCCATAAAGCTTCGCTGCAGTTCTGCGGCGAGTGTGGCAGGCGATCCGTTACGATCAGCTCGTGCCAGGGATTTGTGTGCATCAGAATAGAATTTATCCAGGTTAGTCATTTCTATATTATACTTAAAAACCTTGACTTTTCCTATGAAGGAACGTAAACTAGCTTTATGAACCTGAAGACAGTTTTGACGACTGATACAGTCAATTTGCACCTTAAGGGTACAACTAAAGAATCGATAATCGATGAGCTGCTCGACATTCTCGTGAGTGCCGGCAAGGTAAAAGACAAAGATGCCGCACGGGTGTGTGTTCTCGACCGGGAACGCAAGATGTCTACCGGTATGAAACACGGTATTGCCATTCCTCACGGCAAGACTGATTCGGTTGACGATCTCGTTGCCTGTATGGGTATTTCTGATACTCCGGTTGATTTTGATTCACTTGATCAGGAGCCCTGTCGCATTTTTATCATGACACTGTCCCCCATAGACAAGACGGGTCCTCATCTGCAGTTCCTTGCGGAAGTCAGTCTGTTGTTCAAGAGCTCGGAAAAGCGTCAGGAGATTCTCAAGGCAACCGACAAGGCAGAGGTTATCCGCATATTAACCGAGTAGTTTGCGGTTTACTGTACTGTATTTGTATGTATATGCGAGAAAAGGACCCGGAGGGGTCCTTTTTTTATTGAGAGGGGAGTTATCATGAAAACCGAACCACGTTTTACTCTTGACGGGATTCATATCAGGGACAAAGACGGTCGTTATGTGTTGTTCCGCGGCTGTAATCTTGGCGGTGACAGTAAAATTCCTGCATCGCCTGCCGGGAATCCTTTGTCGGGGACCGTTTCATTTGTAGGCAGGCCGTTTCCGCTGGAAGAGGCGGATGATCACCTGTCCCGTCTTGCCGGCTGGGGTTTTAACGCGATTCGCATGATTATTACCTGGGAAGCGGTTGAGCATGAAGGCCCCGGGATTTATGATGAGGATTATCTTGCTTATTTGCGGGAAGTCTTGAAGAAATGTGAGCACTATGGGTTTGCGGTTTTCATTGATCCGCACCAGGATGCCTGGAGCAGATGGTCCGGAGGCGATGGTGCTCCCCGTTGGACTCTGGAAGCGGTTGGTATTGATCCTGATAAAATTTCTGCTACAGGCGCGGCGTTCACCATTCAGGAGCAGGGAACGTCTTATCAGCCCATGAGTTGGGGACTGAATAATCTGCGGTACGCGGCCGCAACCATGAGTACGCTTTTTTTCGCGGGGAATGTGTTTGCTCCCGGATTGTTTGTGGAAGGGGTTCCGGTTCAGGACTGGCTCCAGGATCATTTTATTGACGCGATGAAGCACACCGCCCGGCGTATAAAGGATTGTGATGCTGTTATCGGTTTTGGTCTGTTCAATGAACCGCAGCCGGGATTTGTTGGCCTGCGTAATTTGGCGGATCATGCGCGTATAACTGCGCGTTCGGGTTCTGCTCCGACTGCGTTTGATGCCATGGCGGCTTCTTCAGGTTTTACCCGGAAAATCAGGCGTTTCAGTCTGTTCGGAGCGCTCCCCGTTCCGGGCTACGAGCTGTTGAACCCAGCGGGTGAACAGCTTTTCCGTGAGGGCTTTGCCTGTCCCTGGAAAAACGCCGGGGTGTGGGATGTCCGGAATGGCAAGCCGGTCGTACTTAAG
Organism: Spirochaetes bacterium ADurb.Bin215; assembly: GCA_002070025.1. Taxonomy (GTDB): domain Bacteria; phylum Spirochaetota; class Spirochaetia; order Treponematales; family Treponemataceae; genus Teretinema. Next base: position 70,035 of record MWCL01000003.1, on the reverse strand, counting down.
ACCGACTATTTTTCAAAGATTCCTGCTGGCAATGCCAGCGAAGGAACTCCGGTTTCATTCGCCGAGCAGTTTCTCAAGCCGTTTCAAAAGCGTTTCATGCAGGCGCTGTTAAAAAAACACAAGCATTATCTTTTTTTCGCGGAGGGCGTTCCCATGGCGGAACGGCCTTCCTGGAACCGGGAAGACCGGGTAAGTCCGGAGGGTACAACTCTTCCTGTTGTTGAGGCTTTTCACTGGTATGAGGGCATGACGCTTCTTTCCAAGAAATGGAGGCCATGGATATGTGCCGACTCGGAACGGGGCACGCCAGTTTTCGGGCGTGCCGCGGTGAAGAAAAGTATCGCTGAACAGATTGGCCGTCTTGCCTCCCGCTCTCGTGCCGAGGGTGTTCCGGCTTTTCTCGGGGAGTTCGGTGTCCCGTTTGATCTTGCGGGGAGTTCTTCATTTCAAACCGGTGACTACACAAAGCAGGAAGAAGCGCTTTCTCTCATGTACGATGGAATAGATTCAGCCTTTATTCATTCGACCATCTGGAATTATTCGGCATCAAATACGCATGAGCAGGGTGATTCCTGGAACACGGAAAATCTTTCCATTTATTCCCGTTCTTCCGGAGAAGGTCGTGCGGTACGGGGTTTTAGTCGGCCCTATGTCATGGCCCTGTCAGGCAAGCCGCTCGAAATGCGGTTTGATACAAATTCTGCAGTTTTTCAGTTGCGATGGGATGCTGTTCCGGGTACAAGCGAAATCTATGTCCCGAGTCACTGGTATCCTGACGGCTGGGAAACTGATGTTCTGCCGGCGGATATTGGGATCCGGAAGGATCCTGCTAGCCAAAGGTTGTTTCTGGACTGCAGGGCTTCCGGGGTAATGACGCTCCGGATTCAACCGTGCAAAAAGACAGTCAGTTAACCGGGCGGACCGATCCGTCGTTTTCGATGATGAAGCGGGCCGCTACCTGGTGCGCGAAGAGTCGTTCCAGTTCCTGGCGGTAATTCAATATCCGGGATGCGTAATCCAGTGTTTGCTTCGGTGTGTTGTTGTTTCGGACCTTGGTGGTTCCCGCGTTGTACATGGCAAGCGCGGTAACCTCGTGTCCGGACAGATCAAGGCAGTAGCTCAGGTGTGAAAGTCCGTACCGTGCATTGAGTTCGGGATCAAAGAATTCTTTTTCAGTCAGTTTCGGGAAGGCCCGGTTATTCAGCTGAAACAGTCCGCGGTCGGTTGATGTGGGGTTTTTATTGACGGCGCGAATCTGATACCGGCTTTCCTGCCAGGCGAGCGCGAATGCAAGCGCCGGAGGGATGTTGTTCTTGCTGGCATTATCCAGGATGATCTTGCTGACCTGTTCATCGTTGGTTATACGAGTGTAAAACTTCAAAACATCATGTCTGGATGCTTCATTGCGGTACAGGACGAGTGCGGGATCCGCGAGATTACGGTTCTCCACGACCGAGCGGTGAAGCGACTCAAAGGGACTTGCCGCCGCCAGTTCAATTGTTTCATCATTTTCCCGAGTAAAGCTTGCTTCCATGGAATCAAATTGTGTGTACAGAACTTTTCCTGCCAGGACAACGAGCGCGAATATAAAAACCGATAGCAGTATCTTTTTGGGATACATTGCGCTGTTTGTTTTTGTTTGCGTCATATGCGAAATACTCCATTGTTTTCAAGCAATTACGGCCAAAATATACTCATGGAACACGTCTTGTGCAAGTCTGTGTCACGGCGAAAACGGTAAATAGTGGAGATTTCACGAAAAAAAAGGCGGAAAACGTGAGTTTTCCGCCTTTTGTTACTGTTTGTAACGATTATTCTTCTTCGGTATGTACTACCGGGTGTTCTCTTCCGGTGATTGCCCGAACGGTGATGATGCCGTCAATTGCCTTGAGTTTGTTCACTACCGATTCGTCAACCGCGGAGTTTACATCGATGAGGTTGTAGGCTACATCAGCCCGATTCTGGTTGGTCATCGATTCAATATTCAGGCTCGCTCCGGCAAGTACTCCGGTGATCTGGCCGATCATGTTCGGAACATTCTTGTTGGCGATACAAAGGCGTACACCGTCCTTCGGAATGGGGCCGTCTATCCGGCACTTGGGGAAGTTCACCGAATTGACGATATTTCCATTTTCCAGAAAGTCGATGAGCTGGTTAACCGCCATGGTTGCACAATTGTCTTCCGCTTCGGGCGTCGAGGCACCGAGGTGCGGCAGGCAGATCACATTCTCCGTTTTGAGCATTTCTTCGTCTGCAAAATCGGATACGTAGCAGGCAACTTTTCCGTCGGCGACAGCTTTGATCATGTCAGCGTTGTTTACCAGTCCGCCGCGGGCGAAATTGAGTATTCGGACACCGTTCTTCATGATCTTGAGTTTTTCGGCGTTTATGAATCCCTTTGTTTCATTGGTCTGGGGCACATGAATGGTGATGTAGTCTGCCTTCCCGAGGAGGATGTCCAGGCTTTCCGCTTTGCTGACTCCGCGTGAAAGCGACCAGGCCGCGTCAACCGAAATGAAGGGGTCGTACCCGATAACATTCATGCCGAGTGAGTGCGCGTCATTGGCAACCATTGCGCCAATCGCTCCAAGTCCGATAACGCCGAGAGTTTTCCCCCTGATTTCGGGTCCCACAAACTGACTCTTGCCTTTTTCCGCGAGGTCGGGGATTTCGTCACCTTTTCCGATGAGTCCTTTCGCCCATTCAGCGGCTTTGTGTACCGGCCGGCTCGAGAAGAGCAGCGCGGCGAGCACGAGTTCTTTAACCGCGTTCGCGTTGGCACCGGGTGTGTTGAATACCACAATGCCTTTTTCGGTCATTTCCGGAACGGGAATGTTGTTGACTCCGGCGCCGGCGCGGGCAATCGCCTTCACGGTTGCCGGAATCTCCATGTCGTGCATTTTCGCGGAGCGTACGAGTACGGCGTCGGGATTGAGAATCTCGCTGGCTATTTCATAGGTGTCCCGGGGAAAGAGGGCGAGTCCGTCGGGAGAAATTTTGTTGAGTGTTTGAATCTTGTACATGTCGTACTCCTTACGCGTTGTTCTTTTCAAAGTTCTTCATGAACTCGACCAGGGCTTTTACTCCCTCTACCGGCATGGCGTTGTAAATTGACGCGCGCATACCGCCGACGGAACGGTGTCCGGCAAGGTTGACGAGTCCGGCCGCTTCCGCTTCGGCAACGAATTTCTTGTTTATTTCGTCGGCCTTCGCTTCGTCGGTAATGCCGGTAACGAAGGGAATATTCATGAGCGAGCGACTGTCTTTCGCGGTTGTCGCGCTGAAGTAGGTGCTCGCGTCCAGGTAATCGTAGAGGATGGCCGCTTTTTCGCGGTTCATCTTTCCGATGGCTTCCACGCCGCCTTTCTCCTTGATCCATTCGAATACGAGGCCCATCACGTATATGGAATAACAGGGAGGGGTATTGTACATGGAACCTTCTCCTGCATGAGTGTCGTACCGGAGCATGGTGGGTACCATGGCGGGGAGGTCGCCGTCGGGGGAGTCGGCGGTCCGGATGAGATCATCCCGGATGATAACCAGTGTAGCTCCCGCGGGGCCGAGGTTCTTCTGGGCGCCAGCATAGATAATGCCGAATTTGGAAACATCGAGCGGTTCCGACAGGATGTTGGACGAAGCGTCCGCAATCAGCGGAATGTCTCCGGTATCGGGGAGGGTGTTCCATTTGGTACCCACGATGGTGTTGTTGAGGGTAATGTGTACATAGTCGTAGTCGCCGGTTACTTTGTCTACCTTGGGGATGTACGTATACTTGTCTTCCTTTGAAGACGCGATAACGTCAACCGTGAGGTATTTTTTCGCTTCCTTGATAGCCTTGACCGACCATGTTCCGGTATCGATGTAGGCTGCCTTGCCTTTTTTCGCGAGATTCATGGGAATCATGGCGAACTGGAGGCTCGCGCCGCCCTGGAGAAAGAGCACCTTGTAGTTGTCCGGAATGCCCATGAGCTCCCGTACGAGCGCTTCGGCTTTCTGGATGATGGGTTTGTATGCCTTGGAGCGGTGGCTCATTTCCATGACCGACTGCCCGGTTCCGTTGTAGTCAAGCATTTCCGATGCCGCTTTTTCAAGAACGGCCTGGGGAAGCATCGATGGTCCCGCAGAAAAATTGAATACTCTTTTCATATCATCACTCCTTCGTGGTTGTTGCGAGCCGGGCGGCAACCGCACCGAGCGCGTCCAATATTGACACCTGTTCAATCTCCACACCCGGGGGGGCGGGCAGAATGACCGGGGTAAAATTGACAATTCCCCTGATCCCGCAGGAAATGAGTTTTTCCGCCGCCTGGGCCGCCTGGTCCGGCGGCACGGTCAGGATTGCGTACCGGATATCGAGCCGGGGTATCACGTCCTTCATCTTGAAGGTCGGATAGAGCGGAAATTCCGCTTTCAGAATCTCTATCCGGTTCACGTTTGAATCGAATCCGGCACGGATGGTGAACGGGCTTTCATTGAAGGCCGTATAATCCAGAAAAGCCGAACCGATTCGTCCCAGTCCCACGATACAGCAGTTGTGCTCCGTTTCGGTAAATCCGAGCGTTTCCCGGATTGCTGCCGCGAGTTCACGGGGCGGGTATCCGTTTTTGGTAGCGATTCCCGAAGCCCGTCCGAGCACGGAGATATCCTTGCGGATCGTGTGGCTCGGCCAGCCGGTCAACTGTTCCATTTCCGCCGAAGTAAGCGGTTTGTTGTCGCTTGCCTGCTGTTCCAGCAGGTAGGCGAGGCGTGACAATCGCTCTGCTGTCGGACGCGGTATTCCCAAAACAATCTCCTGTGAAATAAATCACAGGTAGTGTAGCAAATTGAACTTTCACTGTCAAGGAAAAACTCTCTTTTCCTGAGAAATATTTCACAGACTCCGTTTTATTGACAGCTGGCCCTTTTTGGCACATAGTAGAACTATGGCTGAACAATCAGGTTCCATTTTTTCACGCCTTTTTGGGCTGTTTTTTTCATCAAATGACCCCGAAGCAGAAAAGAGGCGACAGCTTAAGGCCCTGGCCAAAGCTTTGTCCAAGAACCGCTACAAATGGTACCGCCCTCATTCCGAGGAAGCATTGCCCGCAATGGCGAAATTCTTTTTCGAAGTATACAAGGTGGTCGGAGCGGCACAGGTAATTCTCGCAAACGCAAACTCCTCCATGGTCTTGAAGAATGTTCTGGTTGAAATGTCCCTTTCGGACAAGCAGACGGAACTCAAGGAGCGGCTTACCGAAGACGCCATAAAGGAACGGGCAAAATCGGCCAATATCCGTGAGCTTGCCGAACAGGTGCGCAACGAGGTCTCGGCGTTCATGGCGGAGTTCGACGCGGAAAAGATCCATCAGATTGATACGTTGTATTCCCAGCTTGAAATGATGGTCAACTTTGTATCGTTTGACTATTTCTTTCTATTGAAGAAATTCGATTCCGGTATTCCGGAGCGGACCTTCAGTTATACCCCGAAATTCGAAACAATACGCGGAGAGTATGTGCTTGAGGACCTCAAGGATTTCGCTGTCGTTATGTACGCACTCCCGCTCGAAGCAGACTGGGTAAAGATATTCTCCGTTGTTAAAGCATATCGTGAAGTTGATGCAGTTTCGATCGGTCACTGGAACAAGCTCATGAACATTCTCGGTGAGGTTCGTCGCTCGGAAATAATTGAACAGATAATTTGTCACCTGGACAAGAATCCCGACTATGTTGTTCAAGGCGGGGTTATTACCACCCGGATTGTTGATAATTATCTGCAGAAGATGAAAACCCAGACTGAAATGGTTGTTCAGCAAATTCAGCAGGAAAAGAAAACAAACAAGGCCTCGGAACTCTTGAAGGGTATTTTTGGAACCGAGGCGATTGTTCGTCTGAAGAACTACGCCGAACGGAATAATGCCGCCTTCGAGAAAAAGATGCTCGGCGGTTACCTGTATGTTGAGGAACTCAATTACATGAAGGCATTTTTAATTGATTACTTCAAACGCGACATCCGCTCGGTTACCGATCTTTTTCTTGTCCGGGGGAAATGGGCTGCGGCCAGTCTCTCGGTTGCCTATTCCCAGAGTTTTCATGAGCTCCTCGATATTTCCGACCGGATTACGGCATTTGACGAAGCTCTTGCGGAGGATGACGAAATCGGTTCAAAGTTGCGCGTTATGCTTACGCGCGCCGAACGGGACAAGGAAGTAATCAAGCAGCTGCGTACCCAGTTGAAAGACGTGAATGAGAAAGCCCTCAAATTCCTTACCGACGGGACACAGCACTTCATCATTATTGCCCGGAATCTCAAGGGAATTCTGGAAGACTATGAAAAATCTCCCCATGCGCTCATTACCAACTGGAAAGAGATCGAGATGAACGCGGAAAAACCCATAAAGGACTGGATAGTCGAGGTATACAAGAAAATCTACGCCTTTGTCATGCTCATGCAGCTCTATCTCAAGGGCGAATAGCCCATAGCCGGCCGTTCCGCTTTTCGCTATACTCACGGTACATGAATATCAGCAGTTTCCATACCCATACTCGCTTATGCAAGCACGCAACCGGCGAACCGGTTGATTATGTACGTCAGGCGGCGGTCGAAGGTTGTTCCGCGCTTGGAATATCCGATCACTGTCCCTATCCGGATCCCACCTGGGCCGGCAGCCGCATGACGGTTGCCGATGTTCCCGAATACCTGCAGCTTGTTGCCCGGGCCCGGGAAACAGCCCCTTTCCCGGTGTACTGGGGTTTTGAATGTGAATGGCACCCTGGCTATGAATCCTGGTACCGCGATTATCTCCGGCATGAACTCGGTGCCGAATACCTTGTATATGGTTCCCACTGGGTGTCTGAAAATGGAGAGTTTTTGTACATCCCCGAGTATCCGGGTCGTGACCGGCTTATTCGATATGCCAATATGACCGTTGAGGGTATTCAAAGCGGGTTGTATGATTATATTGCCCATCCGGACATTTTTCTTGCCGGATATCCCCATCTTGACGAGACCGTTCTTTCAGTCTGCCGGGAAATAATCTCCGCGGCCGTTGCGGCCGGATTACCGATGGAGATTAACGGATTGGGATTAAGTCGTCAGCCGATTGCCGGGGATGGCGGCTCGCGGGCTCCCTATCCGGTCCGTGAATTCTGGGAAATGGCTGCTGAAGCCGGCGCGATTATTATTTGCAATTCGGATGCTCACCGGCCCGAGGATGTGCTGAAACCGGCTCGAAACGCCCGTCGCTTTGCGGAAGAAGCGGGGCTTTCCGTACAGGACCCCGCGGACGTTCTGTCTTTTGTCCGTGATAATGCGGTACGCCGTTAGCAGTTCATTCCTTCAGGATTCCTTCGCGCTTCCATCTCGATGAGTCTGATTTCCCGGTCGAGGAAGAATGACAAAACTGTTCTGAGCAGAACGATCCCTCCGAGAATAAGCAGCTCGTGCAGACCGGGCTCGATAATTGTTTTGAGAATGTCGGATGCGATGAGAAATTCCAGACCGAGCAGCAGGTATGTTCCAAGGTCCGCCCGAAGTACGCGTATCTGGTGGGTGATGTTTTTGCACTTGAAGCGGCGGAGTTCATTCCAGATGAATTTTCCCGTTGCGATCGCCGTTCCGTAAATGACTACACCGACACTGATTACACTGATGACATGGGAAATGATGTCGAGAATCTTCATAAAAAAATCAACGTTGATCATTTTGGTCTCCTGTATCGGTTGTTAGTGGGAATTTCACCGCTGTTATACCGTCGGGGAAAGTTCCGGAACCCGGAATTCGTCGGGGATCCGCGCCGGTTTTCCGTTTGAATTGGTACAACACCAGGTAACGTCCGCTTCCGCGCATACCTCATTCCGCTGGTTAAGGATGCGCTGGTGGAATGTTCCCGAAAATCCTCCGAGTTTTACCGGTTCCGCTTCGATTGATAGTACATCAAAGAGCCGGGCCGGAACCCGATAACGGATGTCGACATGGGTAATGAACAGGGAATATCCTGCCCGGGTGAGTCCTTCATAATCGAAGTGTACTGCTTTGAGAAATTCCATTCGTCCGTATTCAAGGTATTGGAGATATACTGCGTTGTTTACATGATTGTACGCATCCAGCTCATAACTTCGTACACAATGGGTTGCTGTAAATTTCATGCCTATAGAGTATACCTGCATTTCATTTTTGACAACGGAAGAATTTGAGACCTATACTGGTAGTATGATTGAAGTTGCCGCGGCGGTACTTGAAAACAGAGATGGCCGGATCCTCATCGCTCGCAGAAAAGCGGACACGTTTCTCGGCGGCTATTGGGAATTTCCCGGCGGCAAGATTGAGCCGGGTGAATCTCCGGCGGAATGCGCCGCCCGCGAGCTTCATGAAGAAATGCATGTGCGGATTGAAGCCGGTGATGTTATTGCAGATACCGTGCATGATTACGGTACGAAGATAGTGCATCTGATCGCTGTCCGCGCCATTTTGCTTGACGGTCATTTTACCCTGCACGATCATGATGAAATACGATGGGTTACTGTTCACGAAATGGATGATTATCTGTTTGCGCCGGCGGACGAGTGTCTTCTGGACAAGATACGGGAAGCTTATTTCAATACCGAATCCACAAGATCCTGAAAATCAGTATTCATCGGGTTGTTTTTTCTGTTGCGGATTCTTTCCGCAATAACATAGATGCCGTCCCTGTTAACGATGTGTTCTTCTTCGGGCAGGTCTTCAACCGCCAGGAGCTCTGCCGGTTCTTCGTCTCCAATAACTTCAAGAAATTCATATACTGGTTGTTCGGCATAGTGAGTGGTAACTCTTTGAAGCGTACCGGCAGGGTAGGGATCGGTGTATACCACATCCTGTGCGTCTTCCTCGTCGAGCATGGAGAAATCCAGCCCGCTTGCGTCGATAGAATCGTCAAGCAGGTCTGATTCATCGAGAACGGGTCGCTCAAAGGTATCCAGCCCCGGGGTTTCCTCAAAATTGTATACAAGGACCGAGTCGGGAAATGTTTCCCGAACATAGTCATTGAGTTCTTCCTCGGTAGCGACTTCAAGGAGCTCGGGTTCCCATTCGCCCTCCAGGTATTCAACTTCGCTGGCCTCAACCGGTTCATCAATGAGCGGGGAATCCGCCGCAGCGAATTCTTCAAATTCGTCCGCTTCGTCGAGTTCGGCCAATTCTTCAGTTTCGTCGAGTTCTTCGACCTCGTCGAGCTCTTGGACCTCGCCAGGTTCGCCCATCGCTTCAACTTCGTCGATTTCTTCGATTTCTTCGACTTCGTCGAGTTCTTCGACCTCGTCGAGTTCGTTCAACTCTTCAGGTTCGCCGGTTTTTACGGGACGGGCCGCAGTCATTGCGGCGCCGGTGAGGTTGAGGGAAATGGCGTTGTTCTGCAAAACCTGTTCGAGCATGAGCTTGATTTCATTCGCGTCGATGGTTGTGCGGGGCGCAGGCTTCTGTTGTCCGAGGGCTGTAAGAATTTCATCCCAACTTTTGGTCAACAGCTCGTCGATCTCTTTCTCATGTTTCTTTCTGATCTTGCGCGCGAAGCCTTTCTTTATTTTGTTGTTGATATCGTGCTTGCGGGCATTGAGGTCTGCAGACAGTTTTTCCGGTGCTGCGGAATCGCCGGACTCCATGAGCTCCTGGATCAGTTGAAATTGAAATCGGCGGATACGGTTCCGTACGATTACGAGGTCATCCTGGCGGAGGTTGAAAAGGAGGAATACAACGAGAAAGGCGGTTAAAAAACTTACAACAAGAAAAAGGATGCGTACTTCCCGCGAAAAGGAAAAAACCGTTTCGTTTACGATTTGGCCGAGAACTCGTCCGTTCTGTGACCGGGCGGATACCAGCATCCAGCCGGAGTCGTTGGTGTCCAGTATTCTGGCAGTTTCAAGATCGTTTCTGGACCATTTGTCCAGGATTACATTTTCAAGTATTTCCGTTCCGGCACGGGGCATATCGAGGACTACGCCGGAAAGCGAGTAATCCGGGTTATGGACAAGGCTGAGTTCGTCGCTCAAGCGCAGAAGATTGCGGGAGAATAGGTATTGTACTGCGGAGCCGGATGTTACGTAAAAGACCGCAACGCCCCGCCATGCTCCATACGCATCATGAAACGGGAATACATACAGGAATCGATCGGACGATGCGTCCGGCAGGAGCACGGGGTCTCGTTCGCCAGATACGGACAGGTATTCGAAAGGGACTTCCCGTGTTGACCGGCCGTATAATTCATAGGCAATTCGGGAATCTTCCCGTTTGAGAAAATCCCGTTCGAAGGTGCTGTAATGGATGCGGCGGGTTTTCCGTTCTGTAGCTTCTTCAACGCTGCCGGTTCCGGCGTCTATGATGCGTATTCCGGCTAATCCCGGGTTTTGGGCAAGGAGCTCTCCGGCCCGCCTTTCGCGGTCTGTTATATCTGAAGCATTCTGATTAGGCAGGAGACTCCGTTTTACGGAATCTGCCGTTACAAAGGATTCAAACTGGGTAAAATTGGCTTCATGCCATTCCTCAAGTTCGCCGGAAATGGATGTCAGGCGTTTTTCCAGGGATGCGGCGACTGAAGGCTGATAAAAGCGTGTCTCGAGCAGGGTGAATAATCCCGCGTACGATGCCGCCAGCAGTGCGGTAAAGAGGAATAATGATATGAGTAAACTTAACGCGATCTTCGGTGCGGTACGCACAGAACCTCCAGAAAATAATCCTTCATTACAGTATCGGAACAAGTAGGGCCGTACATGAGAAAAGCAGCAACAAACTATTCATTTTCTTACGGGTAGAGTATAGTGTCTATAATGATGGATGTCGATAAAGAGCAGGAACGTTCCCTGCCGGTTTTACTGGTTTCCCGAACAGAAAACCGCGTTCTTTCGGACCGTGAGGTCGTTGCGGAAATTTCGGGTCTAGTAACAACCGCCGGCATGCAGCCGGTTGACACTGTCGTTCTCAGACGCTTCGATCCCGCGCCCAAATTCGGCATGGGAACCGGCAAAGCCGAAGAAATCATGCATGTGGCGGAGAGCTGCGGGGCAGAGGCGATCGTGTTTGAATTCGAGATTACTCCGACCCAGCAACGGAACTGGGAGACCTTGACCGGTCTTACCTGTTTTGACCGCCAGGAAGTAATAATCAGAATTTTTGCCGATCGTGCCATGACCCGTGAAGCGGTTCTCCAGATCGAACTTGCCCGCCTCAAATACTCCCTTCCCCGTCTTGCCCACACCTATTCAGCCCTTTCCCGGCAACGGGGTGGACGATACGGTACTCGCGGCGGTGGAGAAACCCAGCTCGAGCTGGACCGCCGTTCCATTCTTAAAAAAATAACCCGTATCCAGGGAGAGCTCAAGGAAGTCCGGAAGGACCGGTCCACCCAGCGCAAACAACGGGAACGGGTGTCGGTGCCGTCCTGTGCCATAGTGGGGTACACAAACGCGGGGAAATCGACCCTGCTCAACGCGCTAACCGGTGCCGCGGTACTCGCCGAAGACAAACTTTTCGCAACCCTTGACCCCACGACCCGGCGCTATGATCTTCCTTCGGGACGGAAGGTTCTCCTGACTGATACGGTCGGGTTTGTGCACGATCTCCCCCATACCCTGATTGACGCGTTCCGCTCAACGCTCGAAGAAGCCTCGTTTGCCACGGGGGTTCTGATAATTCTGGACGCTTCAGATTCGAACATTCAACTGCAGTATGATACATCCCTGGCGGTTCTCGAGGAAATCGGCGCCCGTTCCCGGCCGGAGCTCATTGTGCTCAACAAGGCGGATCTTCTTGACGAACATACGCGCGCCCGTCTTCCGGTCGAATTTCCCGGATCGGTGTTGATCAGCGCCCGGACGGGCGAAGGGTTTGATGCCTTCGCGCAGCTGCTCGAAGCACTGGTTTCCGGCTCCGAACAGGACTATCTTCTGCCCCTTGACCGGGGCGATCTGGTCGCCCGGCTTCATCGGGAGGGGACTGTTTCGAAAGTTGACTACCGGGACGACGGTATTTTGATCCGCGCCGGAACTGACGGGCGGATTGCCGCCCTGTTACGGGAGTATGAGTACCATGCGTAAAACCCGAAGCGCCGGCGGGGTAACGGTTGCCCTGCTCATTATCGCTGCGCTCATTGTTCTGGTTATCGCAGCCGGAACCCTCTGGGCTTTTGCCGGTGGGCATGTGAATATTCGTGCCCGGCAAGGCCGGCCCCTTTTCTCGTCTTCCGTGAAGGATCCCGCTGCTGCTGATGTGCCCGGTGAGGACGCGAGCGGCGCTACCGCAGTCTATACCGGTCTCGGCACGCTTCGTGCCCCAACCAAGGATGACCGCCCTATAACGGTGGTGCTCACGGTCTATTTCCCGTATCCCGCACGCGATAGCGCGTTTGAAGAGGAATTGACCGGTAAAAACCGGGCAATCAGACGGGTAATCCTGGAATGGTTTGCTTCGAGAACTCTGGAAGAAATTACTGCCGCTGGAGAAAAACAGGTAAAAGACCAGCTGCTTGAAGAAATTAACCGGCTATTCGTTCTGGGACGCATAAACACGCTCTATTTTGGTGATTATCTGGTTCTTGAATAATTTTGTCCAAACGGTGCAACCGTTGGAGGAATTGGCTGTCCTATACAGCATAGGAGGATGGTATGGTTGGGATTGGTACTGCGAATGCGGTGCCTGCCGCGCAGATAGTGATAGCGGTAATACCGATTGTCGGTATTGTAATGGGCGCGGTTGTCGTGTTTTTTTACCTTCTGTGGAGACACCGGCAGATTGTCCGCCAGATACAGGCGGGCATCTACAAGAAACCGGTGTTTGATTTGTTTCTGTTTTGCCTGCTGGCGGGATTCCTGCTTGCGGGTACGGGGTTAACCCTGTCTTTACTGTTTGTCTTCCTCGAGGGAATCAGTTATGCCTTGCTCGGCGGCCTGATACCTCTTGCATGCGGAGGAAGTCTTATCGCGTTCTATTTCATAGCGCGGCCAAACAGAAAAGATAGTTGAAACTTCCTGCCGATACTGCACCGGATCCACAACAGGAGGATATTGTCCTGTGCGCAGACGTTCTCGCCGGTAACTCGCGGTCTTTTGCCGTTCTCGCGGAGAAGTACCGCAAGAGGATTTTCAGTCTCGGGTACGGGTTTTTCCGGAATCCGGACGACGCCGAGGATTTTTTGCAGGATGTGCTGGTAAAGATGTATGTGTCCCTCGCGTCCTTCCGGGGTGAATCGCGTTTTTCAACCTGGCTCATGCGGGTCGCGTACAACACGGCAATCAATTCCAAAAAGCGTAAACGGGAATATACTTCGCTTGCCGAGGACTTTGATGTTATCGACACCGCGAATAATCCGGAACAGGAGTGTCTTTTGCGCTCCTCACGGGACGCTATCCGCGAAGCAGTCGCTGAGCTTCCCGAACGATACCGTGTTTGTGTCGACCTTTTTTTCTTCTACGATATGCCCTATGCCGACATCAGCGAGGTTACCGGTCAGCCGGTAAATACCATCAAATCACATGTGTTCCGGGCAAAAAAAATGCTACGGGAACGGCTTGATGAAGGAGTTTAATGTGAACTGTTCCAAGGCCTTTGATCATTATATCGCGCTCGACAAACATGAGCGGGTTCCGCTCCCGGTTATGGTTCATCTGGTATTTTGTCCGGTTTGCCGCGCGGCGGTTCGGCAAATGGCTGCTGCAGAAACACTTCTTTCACGGCCTCTCTCGGTTCGGTTGACCAAGAGCAATTTGTCCGACGATCCGGTTCTTTCAGCTGCGCTTGATAAAATTGCCGCCGCGGGTCTTGCCTATCCGGTACGGGATCCAGTCGCGAAACGGGTTTCCCTGCTCCGCTGGTTTCTGGTCGGGATTCTTCTTGCCGGGGGGTTCGCCCTGTTTCCGTTCACTTCGTCGGGAATCTGGATGCAGGCCGAATTTGGTAAAGCCCTTGTTGTGCCTTTTTATATTCTCTGTGGATGTGCGGTAACCGCGTACGGAGGGCTTTTTGTCGGTACCAATATCGATCTTTTCGTCAAACGGTTTAAAACGCTTAAAACCGGGTTTTAAGCGTTTCCCGGATCAATTCCAGAGGGTTACCGGATTGATTGTCGACCGGTTTTTATAAATCGTAAAGTGCAGATGCGCTCCGGTACTCTGCCCGGTATTCCCCACCAAGCCGATCCTGGTTCCCGCGGATACATAAGCCCTGTTCGATACGGTAATGGAAGACAGATGCGCATACATGCTCTGGTATCCGGAATGATGGGCAATTATCACGAAATTTCCGTAGGTTACATCATATCCCGTTCGCACAACCCGTCCGTCAAGGGCGGCATATACGGGCGTTCCCATTGACGCTGCCATGTCCACGCCGTTATGGAAGGTTCTCCTTCCGCTGAAGGGATTATTTCGCCATCCGTACCGGGACGAAACATAGTAGCGGCTGCGGAGCGGTTTGCGGAAAAGATCGCCGTTTATTTCCTGCAGGGTAACCCAGTCGAGTTTGGCGTCGGGGAGGAAGAGGATGGTACCTTCGGGTACCGTGTTGTCCGGAATTGAATTGACTACCGCGATTTGTTCAAGTGAAATCCGGTACTTGTCCGCTATGGATTCGGGCGTATCGCCCTTTTTTACCGTATACAGGATTCCGTCGAGGGACGGGATTTTTAGCAGCGTACCGATTTGCAGTGTACGGGTATTCTTGAGCCGGTTCAGGCTGATCAGCGCGTCCTGACTCACTCCGTGCGTTTCGGCAATCTTTCCCACCATGTCGCCCTGTTTTACCCGATAAACCGTGTAGTATAAATCCGGCCCCCGGCGCATGGTCTCTGCCTGGTTTTCGGAATACAGCACGGTATCCGCGCCGCCCATACCGGTCAGGGTCTCTTCGGAAGCCGTTTCTTCGGCAAGGGAATCGGGTACAACCGTGTTCTGCGAACAGGCGCTATACGCCAATACGCAGATAAAACTCGGGATGACAATAAACAGTCGTGCTGCGAATCGGGCTTTCGGGATCATAACCGCTCCAGTATATCATTTGAAATGGCCGTTTGTGTACATATTCGGCGTAAATTTACGTCAGGAAAAGGATTTTCTGCCCAAACCGGCAAGGTAGGTTTCAAAACTTGTGGTACGGCATGCTTCGGGTTTGAATCCCCGTGCAGAGGTAAACAGTTCCCGCATTTTTACCAGATGTTCCCGTTCCTGTCCGCCCTGAAATATCTTGACGACAAAATTTCCTCCCGGTACCAGCAGGGTTTCCGCGTACCAGAGGGCAATTTCCACGAGGCCGGACGATCGGGCTGTATCAACGGTCTTGTTTCCGGTTGTCGCCGGTGCTGCGTCGCAAATAATCGCGTCAAACGGACCTTCGGCTTTCACCTTCTTCCGTATTTCCGGCGAGCACAGATCCCCCTGGAAAAAAGTGAGGAGCGGACTTACCAATGCCTTGTCGAGCGGGGACAGGTCTATGGCGACAACCTTGCCCGGTTCGCGAATTTTCCTGAGGACATAGGTCGTCCAGCTTCCGGGGGCTGCGCCAAGATCCAGGACCCGGGCCGTCGGTGTAAACAGGGAGAACTTTTCGTCCATCTCCTTGAGCTTGTAGACGGAACGGGCCGGATAGCCTTCGGAAAAGGCTTTCTTGGACCAGAAATCCGGTTTTTCATAGGCTTTGGCAGACATTTTTTCCCCTTGCAAGAAAACTGGTATCGGATACAATACCGTCATGACTATAGAATATACACGACGTCTTGAAAAGATTGAATCGGTGCTGAATTCCGCACTGCCCCTTTCAGCTGACCCGGACTGGATGCGTGGAACGTTTTCGTCTTTGCCGTCCGCTGTCCGCTCCGGTCATGTCGCACCCCTGGTTGAATCCTGTGCCGACCTCTTTCATCGGGGCGGCAAGCGCTGGAGGCCGCTGCTCATGGTGCTAGCCTGTGAACTCGGCGGGGGAGGGGAGCGTGCGTATGCCTTGACTCCGGTTGTAGAGTTTTCCCACACAGCCAGCCTGATTCATGACGATATTGAGGACCATGCCGATGAACGCCGGGGAAAACCGGCCGTGCATCTCCTTTTCGGCGAAGATACCGCCATCAATGCCGCTTCCTGGCTGTATTTTCACGCACAGTCGGTGATTGAGGCCTTTCCCGCTTCAGACGCTCTGAAGCTCCTTTTGTTTAAAACCGCCAGCCGGGAACTCCGGCGGCTGCATCTCGGTCAGGCCATGGACATCGCCTGGCACCGGAATCCGTCCCTTGTGCCGGTCCGCGCGGAATATGAAGCCATGGTTACCCTGAAGACGGGAACCCTTTCACGGCTTGCCGGTGAAATCGGGATGCTCGCGGCCGGAAAGGATGAATCGACAGCAGCTGCCTTCGGTGATCTTTCCGCCCGTGTCGGGGTTGGATTCCAGGTTCTCGACGATGTGCGGAACCTGACCACGGGAAATCCCGGTAAAAATCGGGGAGACGATGTCGTGGAGGGTAAGAAAAGCCTGCCGGTTATCCTTCATCTCGAGAAAAATCCGAAAGATCTGACGCAAATTTCCGCGGCATTTGTCCGGGCGCGGCATGAAGGCCCGGATTCTCCGGCAGTAGAAGAGGTTATCGGCCTGCTCATGGCTTCCGGAGCGATAGAGGAAGCCCGTTCGTATGGAGTGCGGCTCATTGAGCAGACAAGTCTTTCGCTTCGAGGCCGGTACCCTGAGGCTCCTGCAGCAGAACTGATATGCGGACTTTTTGATTCGATGTTGTCCGGACTTTCCTGAAAGGAATAATGGCCGTTTTCTTGTTTTCAGAGCGTCACTGTAGTACGCTTATGGTATGGGTAGCAGGGATTTTGTTCCAACCAGTATCTGGACAATATCACATGCCGGGACAGGCAATGCCGTGTTCCTTAAGCCGGAGCAGTCTGCGGTTGTTCTGCCGGTATACGTATCGGAAAATGACATCCAGACCATTCTGGTAGAATTGACCAGGATTCTGGCTCCCCGACCCATGATTCACGAACAACTGCTCTCGGTGGCTTCCGCGCTGGGAGCCCGATTCCTTCGTTCTGAAATCTATGCTTGCCTTCAGGGTTCATATCTTTGTACTATGGTATTGGAGAAAGACGGGACCGAAATTTGTCTGGATTCACGTCCCTCCGACATTTTATGCCTGGCGGCCAGAACGCAGAGCGCTGTTCTGGTTGCGGAAGAAGTGCTGATGCATAACGGCATACCGGCCGATCGTGTTGCCGGTACTCCGGAGAGCAACGGCGATATTCGGGAACCGGCGTCCGTAGTATCCTTCTTGAAGCGGGAACTGCAGACGGCGGTTGATCATGAGGAATTCGAACGCGCAGCGCATCTGCGCGACCGTCTCGCGGAACTTTCCCGGCATCATTAATCCTGCCGGGAAGCCGAACGCCTGGGAGGACCTGCATGAAAGAAACCGCTGAATATCTCAACGACAGTGCCGTGCTGTTTGCGTCCGAAGGCAGTCACAAGGAAGCGATCGCGTGTCTCAGGAAAGGTCTGCTTCTTGAACCGGGAAACGGCATACTCTGGTTTAATCTTGCATTGAGTTATCGTGCTATCGGCAACCGGAAGGAAGCAAGGACCGCGCTCATGAATGCCGTACAAGCCAATCCCGCAGATCCGGATATCATTGATACGCTTGCGGTGGTGCTTCATGAACTGGGCGAGGATTCTTCAGCCGGAGAGGCGTACCGTCAGGCGCTGGAACTTGCTCCGGGTAACGGCAGAATCTGGAACAACTTTGGTGTGCTGCAGTTTAGTCAGGCACGATATGCGGACGCGGCTTCGTCATTTGAAAAAGCTTTGGCCCTTATTCCCGATTTTGAAGATGCTCTGTATAATCTCCGGGATACCTATGATGAGCTTGGAAAAACCGAACAGCGGGATATGTGTACCCGGCTTCTCGGAGATAAATTCCGGAAAAACGGAGAGTAATACGTGGGAATTCGGGTCCTGTACATAAGCGAAGTGGTCGGAAAGGCTGGTATTTGGTGCATAAAACAGGCGCTTCCGGCGTTAAAAAAGGCGGAACAGCCCGATTGTGTTATTGTGAATGCCGATGGAACAACCGGCGGTGCCGGAATCGGCAAGCAGCATGCCGGTTATTTGCGCAAACTTGGTGCCGATCTACTGATTGGCAGCGATTATGCCTTTTTCAGAAAGGATCTCGTGGAGAACATTGCGTCGGTTCCCTGGTTTATCCGTCCGGCGAACTATCCGCCGGAAAGCCCGGGTTTCGGTTGGCGGTATGTAAAGGCGGGAAAGGCCCGCCTGGCGGTCATTTCCCTGCTCGGTCGTGTCGGGTTTGGCCGGGTTCACGGAGAAAATCCCTTTCTCGCCGTAACGGCACTTTCCGAACGGCTCCGTGCTGAAACGCCCTTTATACTGGTGGACTTTCACTCGGGGGCAACTGCGGAAAAGCAGGCTTTTTTCTTTCATTCCGACGGCAAGGTTTCCGCGGTTATCGGTTCGCATTCCCGGGTCAGAACGGCGGATCCCGGAATTCTTCCGGGCGGCACTGCCGTCATTACCGACGCGGGCAGGACCGGTAGTCAGGATTCGGTCGGGGGCGCCGAACCGAATTTAAAAATCCGGGAATACCGTACCGGAATACCCGACTGGTCCCGGGACGCGTGGGGCAAACCCTGCCTGCAGGGCCTGATCATTGAAATGAACGATGACGGAAAAGCAACGGCAATCCGTCCGGTTTCCGTTTCCTGTACGGTGCCGGAAGAAGAAGGAACAGATAAAAATCATGACTGAAAAAGCACGAGTAATCGCGATTGACGGAAGACGGGTATCGGTGGTGCCGCTCGATCTTGAGGTGTGCCTCGGCTGCTCGAACGACCAGTGCAAGTCGGAGGGCAGCGTTTTTACGGTAATAAACCGGCGAAAGTTTCCTCTCTCGATCGGCAGCGAGGTGCGAGTTCACGCCCGGCCCGGACGCCAGCTGCTGCAGGGGGCCGTGTCTGTCGGGCTTCCCCTGATAACCGGAGCGGTCTCCTACGCGGCGCTCCCCCTTCTGGCTCCCATTGCCGGCTCGGTGCTGCAATCAGTCATTGCCATCGGCGCGGTTATCCTAACTGCTGCACTGATTGCGCGCATGATACATGTGGGAGAAGCGGGCTTTCCCGAAATTTCTGCGGTTGTAGTGTCCTGATCTGTCCGTACGGTTACGGACGAAATTCGAAGGCGTACTTGTTTATCGCCGCCGCCATGTCACCCAGCGCTACTTGTTCCATGATGCCGCCGAGCTCCCATGCAACTTTTGGCATGCCGTATACTACGCTGGTTGCTTCGTCCTGACCGATCGTTCGGGATCCCTGCTTGTACAGCTCCCGTATCTTGACCGCCCCATCCCGGCCCATACCGGTCATGATGATGCCCAGGGCACGATTGGTGAACTCGCGGGCAACGGATTCGAAGAGTACGTCCACAGACGGACGGTGTCCGTTCTGAGGAGGCTCGTCGGTTATACGCGCTATGGTGGCTAAGGGTTTCCTGATAACTTCCAGATGACGGTTCCCCGGCGCTATGAGAATGCGTCCGGGTTTTACAAGGTCCCCATCGGCGGCTTCTTTTACCTCGAGGGGACATATCCGGTCGAGGCTGTTGGCGAATTCCTCGGTGAACCCTGCCGGCATGTGCTGTACCACTACAATGGGCTGGGGAAGGTCCGGATCGATCCGGGAAAATATATCGCGCAGGGCGCTCGGTCCCCCGGTAGAAATACCGATGGCGATAATTTCAATCTTGCCCGGGCTGCGTTCGGGCTTTGGTTTTTCAGCTACCGCGACCGGTTTTCGTATTTCACGCGCGTTGCGGTCACCTATCGTTGTTCGTTCACGCTGAAAAGTTGCCAGGGTTTCCGGAGAAATGGTTTCCCGGTCCGATTCCCGGCGCGGCGACGCGGGGAGATAGTCGGCCCCGTAGGCTGCCAGTTTGTCCCGGGGGATTTTCTTTGCTCGTCCGGTTTTCTTGTCCCGCTGGTATTGGCGGCCAAATCCGGTGAGCAGTTCAACGAGTTGACGGGCAACGGTGTGCAGATCGGCCGAATCCGAACCCGAAGGCTTGGTGACAAAGTCGCTGGCTCCCAGCTCCAGGCATTCCATGGTTACCCGGGCGCCTTCACGGGCTATGCTCGAAAGGACCACCACCGGAATGTCCAGTGCAAGTTTTTTCCGTTCACGGAGGAATTCAATACCGTTCATTTCCGGCATTTCAATATCGAGGACAATCACGTCGGGTTCCGCGTGGGAAAGTTTTTGAAGCGCGAAACGTCCGTTCATTGCCTTGTCGGCAACGGAGAGATCTTCGCTTGTTTCAATAATTTTTCCGATCAGACTCCTCATGAGCGCGGAATCGTCGACTATCAGTACTTTTACCGGATTCATGCAATCAATCCTGTCAGGTGTTTTTTTGATAGAGACACGCCCAGTCGGTTTTAAGGAATTCAAACCGGGTTTTCATTCCGAAAAGTGATTCGGAGTGGCCGATAAAAAGAAACGACCGGGGAGACATCGCTTCCCAGAATCGGTCGATTACGGCTTTTTGGGCTGCCTCGTCGAAGTATATTAACACATTCCGGCAAAACAGGATATCTACTTGCCGGAGGCCAGAGTCATTCTTGAGATTATGGTAATCAAAACGGATCATTTTCATGAGTTCGTCACGAACCTGATAGCCGTTGTTTTTTCGTTCAAAAAACCGTGAAAGATAGGCATCGGGAACGCCGACAATCCGGCTGTCCGGGTAAAATCCCGACTTTCCCACCATGAGGGATTTGAGCGAGATATCCGACGCGATTATTTCCGCCGTGAATGATGGGGGAAGTTTGTCCTTGAGGATCATCGCAAGGGTATAGGGTTCTTCCCCGGTTGAACAGCCGGCGCTCCAAATTTTGATCTTTGTGCTGTTTGCCGCTTTTTTTGTTTTGAGTACTTCTGGAAGTACATGATTGATCAGGGCGTCAAAGTGGGGTTGATTGCGGAAAAAGCGGGTGAGGTTGGTGGTTACCGAGTCAAGGAGATATTTGAGCTCCTCCTTGTCGTTCAGCAGAAGTTCATGGTAATCGCCGATTTTTACCAGGTTTTTTTCCCGGAGGCGCTCCTTGAGCCTGCTTTCCAGAATGGACCGGTTAGTCGTGGAAAAGGTTATGCCGCTGGCATCATATATGAGCGTACGAAACCGTTCAAAATCGGTGTCTGCAAGAAAGTATGCCATTCAAACTCCTGTATCCGCTTCTCACGGTCCCGTTCAAAGTTTAAAACCTCTTAATCCGCCTGTCAATGAGTGCGGATGTTTTGACGAAACCGGGCAATAAGGATATAGTGAACGCATGATGCGAACTATCATCCGGCACTGTCTTCTTGCGGTGTTATACATATTCCTTATCTCCTGTACCTTCAACTATCGTGATGAAGCACTTTCCGGGGACAGTGCTCCGGAGATGGTAATGAGAAATGCCGAAGCCTCGCGATATGAACAGGCGGAAAAATCAGTAGTATTCAATGCCGCCATTCTGGAAGTGTATGATGCTGACCGGGTATGGGCGGCGGAACAGGTTTCCTTTGTTGAATATGCAAACGACGGAACCGGAATTATCGAACTTGAGGGGAACGCCGGCTTGTTGCTTCTTGACGACAAGGAGGGAATCTACACCCTCGGGAACGGCACCGAGTTCTTTATCCGTGATGACGGGCTCCGCATGCGGGCCTCTGATCTTCAATGGGTAAAAAAACTTCACCGCCTCTACGGTCCGGAAACCGGTATGGTGGAGATTATCAAGGATGACGGTTCAACAGTCAGCGGTACCGGGTTTTTCGCTAATACGCTCAGCCGATCGTATCTTTTCAAAGATAATTTTTCCGGAGTGATCGTAACCGGTTCGGATGATGAAGACGGGGAGATCCGTTGATCATGAAAAGATTACCGGTGTTTCTTGCATGTATTCTGTTTTGTGCGGTCTCATTGACCGGTTTGGAAAAGACCATTTCTTTTTCCGCGGACAGCATGAGCGGAACCTCGGGAAAAAAAGACAGCATTACTGTTCTTGAGGGCAACGCGAGCGTTTTGGTTGAAACCCTCAAGATAACCGGCGACCGGATCGAGCTTTCAGGAAAGGATTTCAGGTTTGTTCTTGCCGAGGGAAACATAACAGGATCGGACAGTGAAAAGGGTTTTTCCTTTACGGCAGACCGGCTCATGTATGACCGCGAAACCGAAATAGCCTCGTTTCAGGGGAATGCCGTTTTGCGGGATACGGAAAATGAGGTGGAAACCTCTGCGGGGATTATCTCCTACAACCAGAAGACGGAAGTAGCCTTTTTACAGATAGATGTACGATTGAAACGGAAAAATATTGAATCTGTTTCCGGATTTGCCTTGTACCGGCGAACGCTTTCGCGGCTGGAACTTTCAGGATCGCCCAAAGTAACCCGTGGCGGAGATGTGTTTTCGGCCGACAGGATCGCTGTTGATCTGGAAACGGAATACATCTCCCTTGACGGTTCTGTTTCGGGAACCCTCGAGAGTACCGCTGAATCACCGTCATCCGGCGAAGCGGGTGAATCTTCAGCGGGAGAACCGGCGGGTTCCGGCATGACTGAATCTTCCGCGGGCGAACTGGCGGCAGATGACGCCCTGAGCGGAAATGATACTCCGGAAACCGGGGAAGGAACCGATGATGAGTGACACGCTGCGTGTTGAGGGTTTGAACAAGTATTTCGGAAAAAAGCATGCGGTACGGGATGTCACCTTCTCCATGGAATCCGGTGAAATTCTTGGTTTGCTCGGTCCCAACGGAGCGGGGAAGACCACGACCTTCTATATGGTCGTAGGGTTTTATAAACCCCATAGCGGCGGAATTTACCTAAACGACCTGTCTCTCGCCGGGCTCCCCATGTACAAACGGGCCCGGGCCGGGTTGTCCTATTTGCCCCAGGAAGCTTCCGCGTTCAGGAAGCTCTCGGTTGAGAACAATATCTGGGCAATCCTGGAGACACGAAAAGATCTGACCGATGAAAAAAAACGCGAACGTCTTGAATATCTTCTTGATGAATTCGGCATAACTGATAACCGCAAACAGCCTGCCTACACCCTTTCCGGCGGGGAGCGGCGGAGAACGGAAATTGCCCGTTCTCTTGCCATTGAGCCGCGGTTTTTACTCCTCGATGAACCGTTCGCCGGAATTGACCCCATTGCGGTACATGACATCAAGGTTATTATCCGGCATCTGGCTGATCAGGGCATCGGTATCCTCATTACCGATCACAACGTCCGTGATACCCTCGAGATTACCGACCGTGCCTGCATTATCAACAAAGGCGAGATCGTGGAAGAAGGTTCACGGGATGTGATACTCAAGTCCGACATCGCGCGGCAGGTGTATCTGGGCGAACAGTTCAGGATGTAATGATCAGCGGAATTTTAACATGTGTTTTATGCTGCGGGGCGGTGCGCGCAACGATGGCTGGGGATCGAACATTTCGGGAGGTTCGAGATCCATGTCCGGTTCAAGAATTTCCGCCGCCCCTTCCGTAATCACGATGTCAGTAATCCGGGCCCAGGACAAATTGTTGTTAACCGGGTATTCATCTTCGCTTTCACCGGTTATGCGGAACGGTCCGAGAGAATGAAGCCGTTCGTTTGTTTCGATGGAAACAAACGCGTTTGCCGCGGGGAGCCCGGCGAGGCTGTGTGCGTTTACCGCGATAATGTAATATCCGTTCGCTGCGCCGAGCAGGGTAAAGTGTTCAGGGCCGAATCCTGTCTGATTATCCGCGTCCAGGTTGACCAGGGAGTCCGTATCCGGGGCCTCCTTGTCTGCATAGGAATTGTGCCAGACAAATTCCTTTTCTTCGGGCAGATAGTACCAGGTATGCAGATCAAGATCGGCAAGGGTGTCCCAGGTGAGGGTAACCAGGATGTTTTCCTTTTCCGCAACCAGTTGTGCGGTACAGTCTACGGTGATGATATCAGAAAAAGTATACCCCTGCGAATTGACCGCGATCAGCTCAATTTCGTTAATACCGGGTTTTAGCGGTATCACGAACGGATCTTCTTCCCCTTCCGGAAAAACTACCCGATCCGGGATGAACAAGTCCTGAGCTGTTTCAAGCCACTGGTACTGATTGTTTATTCGCGCGTACACCAGCGCCCATTCGAGGGAGGATACGGCTCCCGAGATGGTCGTTGAAAGGTTCGGTGTTGTATGCCGCGGCAAAGAATCAAAAAGGTTTATAACCGGGGCGTTATCAACCCTGACCGGGGAGGTTTCAGCGGGATCGGTATAAAAGCGTACTGCCGGCAGAAGCGGCATGGTCTCTTCTTCCAGACTGGAGACGGAGCCGTTGTGATCGGTATCGTTTATCCTGTTGGTACGGTCTTTTGTGAGGCTGGTTATCAGGTAGCCCGCATACGGAATCGGTGTTGAATCTGCGGGTTCTTCTTCTGCGGCCGGTTCGTCTTCCACAACGGGTTCTTCTGGTGTATCCGTACCACCGGATTGTTCGTCGCCGGGTTCTTCCCCGGCTTCGGCAGCTTCTTCTTCGGTTATGGGTTCCGCGTAGGAGAGCCGGGAAACACAGGTGATAACGGCTACACCGTCAAAGTTGACCGTAACACTGAGCGGAATTTCTAACCGGTGCTGTACAAAATCGTACATGATGACCGAGTGATCCACGGTAACTTCCTGTTTCCCTACAAGTATCTGAACGTCTCCGTATAATCCGGCTTCCTGGAAGGTGTAGGGCACTGTGGTGGGCAGGTCGATATAGAGGGTGCCTTCGATCGGGGATTGTATGGTTTCCCTGTACGGGCCCGGTTCCATTGAGCAGGAAAGGGACGCCGTTGCGGCGAGGAGACATGCCAATAGGGACGGCAGGATGATCCGTTTCATTTCACGGTTATTGTATGCCATAATCAGTACAGGTTCAATGATTAATTCTGGTTTATGGTGCAAGTTTCTACCATATTTGTAGAATCGTTTTTTCTTGACATCCGTTACCTTCCCCGATACTATGTACAGTGACAGCATCTATTTGGAAGGAGCATGCATATGGATATTTTGTATGTGATCCTGCCTGCTGTTGGTTTATTTCTAGGATGGACTATTCGCTGGCTGTATGCCAGATTTCAACTATCTGCATCTGAACAGAGAGCGGAACGTGTAATACAGGATGCCATAAAAGAAGCAGAAGCTCAAAAGAAGGAAATTCTTCTAGAGGCTAAAGAACAGCTTATTCGGGAAAGAAACCAGCAGGAGCGGGAGAATCGTGAGCGCAGAAGTGAGCTCCAACGATATGAACGGCGGCTGACGCTTAAAGAGGAGTCTCTCGACAAGCGCAGTGAGAATATGGATAAGCAGGAAGAACGCCTTGCCGAACAGGCCCAGACTCTTGTTGACCGTGAAAAGTTCCTCCTCGGTGAGGAAGAACGCTACCGGCAGGAACTTGAGCGGATTTCCGGTCTGACAACCGATGAAGCCAAGAGCCTGATTATCAAAGATCTGGAAAATGAGGCAAAACACGATGCCCAGGCGTTGCTTAACAAGATTGAGCAGGAAGCCCAGGTAGCGTCAGAGAAAAAAGCCCGTGACATTCTTGTTACGACCATACAACGTATTGCGACTGAAACCACCGGAGACATAACTGTCGCCACCGTCAGTTTGCCCACCGACGAGATGAAAGGCCGCATTATCGGCCGTGAGGGACGGAACATTCGTACCCTTGAAACCCTCACCGGTGTTGATGTCATTATCGACGATACCCCGGAAGCGGTTGTTATCTCGTGTTTTGACCCGGTACGCAAGGAAATCGCCAAGGTAGCCCTCGAGCGTCTCATTCTCGACGGACGGATTCACCCTGCCCGCATTGAAGAAGTGGTCCAGAAGGTAACCCGCGAAATTTCCCAGAAGATCTATGAAGAAGGGGAGAAAGTCCTCTTTGATCTCGGTATTCACAACATGAGCCAGGACGGGGTCCGCGCACTGGGACGCCTCCATTTCCGCACGAGTTACGGCCAGAACGTGCTGTATCACTCCAAGGAAGTTGCAATGATTGCCGGCATGCTCGCGGCTGAAATCGGCGCCAACCGGGATCTCGCAAAACGTGCGGCTCTGCTCCATGATATCGGAAAGGGAGCGGAGAATGATTCCGACCAGAACCACGCGGAAGTGGGTATGGACCTTGCGCGCAAGATGAATGAGGATCCCCGGGTTATAAACGGCATTGGTTCGCATCATAACGACATTGAACCTTCGTGTATCGAGTCGGTACTGGTGCAGATTGCGGACGCCATTTCAGCGGCCCGCCCGGGTGCCCGCCGCGAGACGATAGACAACTACGTAAAGCGGCTTGAGAATCTTGAGGCAATAGCCGAAAGTTTCCCCGGTGTTGAAAAGGCGTATGCCATTCAGGCCGGACGCGAGCTTCGCGTAATTGTCAATAATGAAAAGATTCCCGATCCCGAGGTCAAGGATCTCGGCCGGGAGATTGCAAAGCGCATAGAGAACGATCTGCGGTATCCGGGACGCATCAGGGTAACCCTGATCCGGGAAACACGCATAGTCGAATATGCCCGGTAATAACCGTTTCAAATGATAAACCCGCGGGGAAGACACCCCGCGGGTTTTTTTATGTCTCTTGAGATAAACGGCCTTTCGGAGTAGTATGTGTCCGCCAGGGGTGTCGGTACCGTTGCGGTGAACCGGCTGAGATCAGACCCTTACGCGGGAGCCGGTACGGCTCTCCAACCTGTATCCGGGTAATACCGGCGGAGGGAGCGATGAAAAATCCTCTTTGTATTGTTCTTTTCATGATCATTGGTGCGGCTTTCGTAAACATGTATGCGCGCGGCAGCGGTGATGACGCCGGCCGCAGCCGGGAAGTTGTAGTGTATGCGTACGATTCCTTTGTTTCCGAATGGGGACCGGGGCCCGAGCTGAAACGGCTCTTCGAGGAAAAAACCGGCTACACGGTTACGCTCGTTTCCTGCGGTGATGCGGCGGAGGTTCTTTCCCGTGCTGTCCGTGAAAAAAGCAAGCCTCGCGCGGATGTTCTCGTCGGTATTGATACTACCCTTCTCGCACAAGCCCGGGCTTCCGGTGTTCTTGTACCCTACCGGCCGAAAGGGGCAGATGAGCATATTCCGGACGATCTTGTTTTATCGGACGACTGGTTGTTGACGCCCTATGACTGGGGTGTATTTTCCATTATTTGCGATACTGAATCGGACATTGCGCCGCCTGCGTCTCTTGAAGAGTTGACCGGTGCGGCATATCGGGGACGTATTATACTGATGGATCCCCGAATGAGTACTCCCGGCGCGGGCTTTCTTGCGTGGACCATGGCGGTTTACGGCGAGCGCCATACCGATTACTGGGAACGGCTCAAACCGAACATCCTTACCCTTGCTCCCGGCTGGGACGCAGGCTACGGCCTCTTTGTCGCGGGGGAGGCTCCATTGGTAATCAGCTATACCACGAGTCCGGCGTATCATCAGGAATACGAACAAAGTTCGCGCTTCAGGGCACTCGTTTTTCCGGAGGGGCATATTCGTCAGATTGAAGGCGCCGGTATGGTCCGGGGCGCAGGCAATCAGGACGGAGCAGCTGCCTTCCTGGATTTTCTCATAAGCAGTGAAGCACAGAATGTTCTTCCGCTTACCCAGTGGATGTACCCCGTGAATGCTTCGGTTCCGCTTCCGGATTCATACCGGGCAGCGCCCGCGGTGGATCGCATTCTTCCGCTTCCCGATGGTGATATCAAGGCAGCCATGGACCGGGTTCTGGACCTTCTTTCGCGCTGATGCGTCCTGGTTTGATGCGTACGGTATCCGCCCTCGGGGGCGTGTCCCTTGTTCTTGTAGCGCTGGCCGCGGTCTTGCCGCCGGTGGCCGCCGGCACGATGCTGTTTGCGCCCAATCCGGACGGTGGACACGCGCTCGGGGCGTTTTTCGTCTCGCGAATACTGCCCGCGCTCCGGTTTACCGTACTGCAGGCCGTTCTTTCGGCCATACTTGCCGTGCTCGTCGGTCTTCCCGGAGCCTTTCTTGCCGCACGGAGGGACTTTCCCGGAAGACGGATCCTTCTTTCCCTTTCCGGCGTACCACTCTGTGTTCCGCCGGTTGTTATCGCTCTTTCGTTTGTCCTCTTTTACGGACGGAGCGGGGTGTTGAATTCGGTGCTTATGGCGATTTTTGCTCTGGATGCCCCGCCGGTTACATTTCTCTATTCCCTTGCCGGTGTGGTTCTTGCCCATGGCCTGTACAATTTCCCGGTGGTGCTCCGGACCGTATCCCGTGCCTGGGAACGGCTTCCCGCCGACCGGGAAGAAGCAGCCCTGCTTCTTGGCGCCGGTCCCTTTCGGGTTTTCCGTACTATTACCATGCCCGCACTGGCCGGACCACTTGTCTCGTCGGCCCTGCTTGTTTTTCTCTATTGCTTTTTCAGTTTCGTGATTGTCCTCATGTTCGGTACGATCGGGGGAACAACACTTGAAGTTGAACTGTATCAGGCGGCGCGTAATGTAACCAATCTGCGCGGGGCCGCCCTTATCGCGGTCGTGGAAACCCTGTGCGCCATCGGCTTTGTTCTTCTCCACGCGTTTACCCGACGGTATTTCAGCCATACTCGCGGAATGAACGTTTTGCGTTCCAGAAAACCATTATGCGGGATTCGGGAGATAGGCCCGGGTACGGGGTATCTTGTCCTGCTGGCGGTATTCTTTATCGGGCCGCTTTGCATGATCGTGGTACGTTCACTCACGGTTACATCGGGCGGACAGTATACGGGCGCAACGGGATTTGCGTTGTCAGGATGGGCATCGCTTTTTACCCTGCCTTCGTTCTATTCCGCCCTTGCCGCGACTTTCGCCGTTGGATGCGCTACGGCTTTTCTTGCCACCGCAGCGGCTCTCGCCTTTGCCTTGTATGAGGAGAAGCGGGGTAGCGAAAGCACCTTCATGCGGACTCTGCCCCTGTTACCGCTTGCGGTTTCTTCGGTGGTACTCGGATTTGGATGGACGATGCTGGTACCGGAAGGAAGCGTCGCCGTTCTTGTCGTCGCCCAGGCCGCCGTGTCCTGGCCGTTTGCGTGGACCCAGATACGCGCGTCGCTGGACCGTATTCCCAAAGAGATACCGCAGGCGGCGTTGCTTCTTTCTCCGCGTGCGTCCGATGTGTCTTTCAGGGTACTTGTTCCGCTCGCGCGGCGCGGTATTCTTTCCGGCGCCGGATTCGCTTTTGCCATAAGCGCGGGGGATGCCTCGCTTCCGCTGATACTTTCCCTGCCGGAGTTTGAGAACCTTGCCCTGCTCTTGTTCCGGCTGTCCGGGTCGTATCGCTTTACCGAGGCTAGTGCCTGTGCCGTGCTTTTGGCGCTCATTACGGGCGTAGTCTTTTTTCTTCAGGACAGTGAAAAGGAGCGTTCCTCATGAATACAGCCGGGGGAACCCCCTATTTTTTTGTGGATAATCTTCTGAAAAAGTGGACCATGCAGCTGGTCCGGGTAAGTTTCTCGCTGGAAAAGGGCGAAGCCCTCGTCCTGCTCGGCCGTTCCGGTATCGGGAAATCGACCGTGCTCCGCATGATTGCCGGACTCGAAAAACCCGACGGAGGACGAATCCATCTGGACAACGTCGATATAACTGATCTGCCCCCGGGGAAACGACGGGTCGGCATGGTGTTTCAGGATGCTGCGCTCTTTCCCCATTTGACCGTGGAAGACAATATCGCGTACGGGCTTGTGTCCGGCGGCATGAGCCGGAAAGAAAGCCGGACAATGGCCGACGAATGGCTCCGCCGCTTTTCGCTCGAGGGTTTCGCCCGGCGCCGGCCGGAAACCCTTTCCGGCGGGGAGAAGCAGCGGGTTGCGCTTGCCCGAACCCTGGTTGTCGATCCGGCGCTTGTGCTTTTTGACGAGCCCCTTTCCGCTCTCGATGCCGGCCTCAGGGACCGGCTCCGCCGGGAACTGCGCAGCCGCCAACAGGAACAGGGCTACACGGCCGTGTATGTTACCCACGACGCGGCCGACGCCGAAATTCTCGGCGACCGTATTCTGGAGCTGGCATAGACCGCACGCTCGTAGACAATCGCCGGGGGCGCAACACCCCGCCGGGTGCGCAACACCCCGCCGGGAGCATCGCACGCTCGTAGACATTCGCCGGGCGCATGGCTATACTTGCGCCCTATGGGTTTTAGATTTACCGAGTATGACGTAATCGTCGTGGGCGGGGGACATGCCGGCATTGAGGCGGCCCTCGCGGCGGCGCGGATGGGGGCTTCAACCCTGCTCGTAACACAAACATTGGACAGTATCGGCCGACTCTCCTGCAATCCCTCAATAGGCGGAATTTCCAAGGGTAATATCGTGCGCGAAATAGACGCGCTCGGCGGAGAGATGGGGCGTCTTGCCGACGCGACCATGATCCAGTACCGGCTGTTGAACCGGAGCAGGGGACCTGCGGTGCAGGCGCCCCGGGTTCAGTCCGACAAGTTCAAATACCATCTTCTCGCCAAACAGACACTGGAACTGGAAAAGAACCTGCACCTGTATCAGGATACCATTGTCGACCTTGTTGTCGAGAATGACACACAGCCGCGCCTTGCCGCGGTGGTGACCGACCGGGGCAGACAGATTTCGGCTAAAGCTGTGGTTCTTACAACAGGAACCTTCCTTGAGGGTAAAATCTATATCGGTGAGTATGAAGCGGCGTCCGGCCGGCTCGGAGAACAGGCTGCGATCGGGCTCGGGACGGCCATGCGGGAAAAAGGGTTTACCATGGGGCGGCTCAAGACCGGCACGCCGCCGCGCATCCTGAAAAACACCATAGACTTCAGTACCCTCGAAAAACAGGACGGTGATCCCGACGTTCAGGGCTTTTCCTTTTCCGGCAAGCCGGTTGCCCTCGACCAGGTTTCCTGCTGGGTTACCTATACCAACGAGGAAACCCACCGTATCATCAGCGATAACTCCCATCGCTCGCCCCTGTTCAGCGGGAAAATCCAGGGGGTGGGTCCGCGGTATTGTCCATCAATTGAAGACAAGGTACTCCGCTTTGCCGAACGGAACCGTCACCAGCTTTTTCTTGAACCCGAAGGTCTCGATACCGAAGAAATATACATCAACGGACTTTCCTCGTCCCTTCCCGAAGAAGTACAGGATGAGTTCATGCGTACCATCCCCGGGCTTGCCGACGCGGTGGTAACCCGCCCGTCCTATGCCGTGGAATATGACTATATTGATCCCACCCAGCTTACGCCTGCGCTTGAAACAAAACGCGTCCGCGGTCTTTTTACGGCCGGACAGATAAACGGCACGTCGGGATACGAAGAAGCGGGTGGTCAGGGCCTCATTGCCGGAATAAACGCCGCCCTGTACGTACGCTCGGGTCCCGGGTATGAGCCCTTTGTTCTTTCCCGCTCGGAGGCCTATATCGGGGTGCTTATCGACGATCTGGTGACACTCGGTATCCGGGAGCCGTACCGGATGTTTACCGCCCGCGCCGAATACCGGCTCCGCCTGCGCCACGACACCGCAGACGAGCGGCTTACTGAACGTGCCTGGAAGCTCGGGCTCAAGAATGATTCTGCAATGGAGCGACTCCGGAACAAGGAAACCGCACGGGACGCGATAACCGCACTGTGGAGCGCACGCCGGATCAAGAATGACGACGCTGAACGCTTTCCCGAGCTTCGCGCTCATGTGGGCAAGACCTGTGCCGATGCGCTTCGTGATCCGAAGATTCCGCTGGATACCATTCAGTCGCTTGACGATGGTTTCGCGGGCACTGATCCCGCCATTGCCCAGGCCGCCGAGCTTGAAATACGTTATGAGCACTATATTGACGCGCAGGACCGACGGGTGGAGAAGCTTAAAAAAATGGATTCTACGAAGATTCCTGCGGACTTCGACTACAGCGCGATTACGGGCCTTTCCGCCGAGTCGCGGGGCAAACTCGAGTCCATCCGGCCCGCTACGCTGGGTCAGGCCGGACGTATCTCCGGATTGCGGAACTCCGATATCATGTTGTTGATGATTTATCTGCGTTAGGAGACGAGGCCGGCATTCAGGAGCCGGTCGGCATCCTGCGGGGTAATGACCGATTCCCTCACAAGATCATAAATTTGCTCGCTCACGGTCTTTCCGAAGAACAGAAGATCGTCGGTACCGATGGAGACTGATACCCCTGCATCGAGCATTTTCTTGACCGGGTGCTCCTTGAGCGAGGTAACGGCTCCGAGCATGACATTGCTCCAGGGGCATACATTGCAGCGAACCTTTCGGTCCGCGAGGAATTTGAGAACTGATTCGTCCTGCGCCGCACCGATTCCATGTTGTACTTCATGAAGATCAAAGAATTCAACGAAACGGCGGACGGACTTTGCGTCCGAAAATTCACCCACATGGGCGCGTTTTTTTAACCCGAGACGTTCCGCTTTTTCGAACAGGTATTTGAATTCATCAATACCGTCCTCAATTTCCGGTCCGTACAGGTCAATGCTCTTGAATACGCCGCTGTCCATAAGTTCCGGAGCCCAGCGGGAAATCTTGTCCTTGTCGAAGGTTTTTCCCAGACCAAGTTCCGGACGGATATCAATCTTTCCGGCATATTTATCAACAAGGCCGGAGACGGTTTTGAGGAACAGTTCGGTATCTTTTTTAAAATGAATGACGAAACCGATATCGATGGACCCTTCCAGAACGGTTACGCCGTCCTCTATGGCATCCTGAATGGACATGTCAACGAGACTGACTACATCCTCGGCGGTACGGCAGCGCGGTCGGGTGTATTTTGATATGATCTCGTGCATTTCATCGAGACCGTCCATGCTTCGCGGAAAATCGGGGATGGGGCTGCCGGACCACTGAAGATACGAATCATAGTGCATGCCCAGATTCAGGTGATTATGGGTATCCGCTTTAGGGCATTTGATGTATTCCTGCAAGTCCTTCATTGACAATCCTTCTGATTCCGTACCGTGTCTCATAAGTTTAGCACAGTGCAATTCATTTTTCATCATATTTCCTTGGTTGCGCTATTCCGGTATGATTATCGGTAAATCGGTGAAAAAACTTGATGCTGCCGCTTCAGTATCGACAAAGACGGCATTTCCGCTTCTCAAATAGAAAATCCATGTTTTTACCGGTTTTTCCATAATTTCCGACATGGCGAGGCGGTATATCGAAAGCTGGAACCGGTGTTCTTCCGGATCTTCCACCGAATCGGTCTTGTAATCCACCACGTGAATTTCACCGTCGTGCTCAAAGACGAGGTCCGCTTGCCCGGTGAGGGTGAGAATTTGTCCGCCGATAGTTTGTCGGGTTATAAACGAATACTCCGCCTCGCGCCAGGCGGCTTTCAGGGCCATATCACCGAGAGCGGAGGCGAAAAATCGTTTTGCCATGTCGTTTGCGGCTTGTTGTACGCCGGCGGGGACCGTGGCGGGAAGGCCGGTAAAACCGGATTCGATAACCCGGTGTGCGATTGTGCCGAATTCCGCGGGAGTAAGGCGTTGTTCTTCCAGAAGCCGGTCAAGCTCGTCCCGGGGTCGTTTCGCACCGGAGTACGGCCGCTCCGCTGCGATATGCAGGGCGGTAACCGGGAAACGGGTTTTTCTTGATGGTTTGTATTCAGTAACCGGGACCATATCCAGACGCGCCCAGTCGGATTCGCGGGCGCCGTTTTTCCCTGCAGCGGGTCGGGTCCCGGCAGTTTCGGCCGCGGAGTTCCGGTCTTCGGCCGAAATTGCCCGGATCAGCAGGTTGTCCGGCAGATCGCCGGAAAGAACCGGCAGGAGCAGATCGAGAAAACTCGAATATACGGGTCGCTTTTTCTCCAGCTTCCTGGCGAGAATCGCGGAAATGCCTGAAGGAGTCGCGGTATCGTCGTCATCATCGAGTTTGCCGGTGATTTTTCCGGTTATATACAGGGCCGTTTCCGCCCGGGTCATGGCAACGTAGAGAAGCCGTCGGAGCTCGGCCTCGTTCATGCGGCGTTCTTCTTCACGGTCCCGTTCATAAAACCAGTTGCTGCCGGCGCTTTCGCAGTCGTCGGGACTGGCCGTATTGATGGAGAGCCCTGCTTCGCGTGAAAAATGAACCGGTTCCCTGTTGGTGTCCTTGTTGCCGGTATAGGACGCGTCCACCAGAAAAACCACGGGAAATTCCAGCCCTTTGCTTTTATGAACCGTCATGAGCCGTACGCCGCCGGTCCGTTCTACCGGGATGTCGAGATTGTCAATCTTCTCACCCGAATCCATGGTGTCGGCGATGGAATCCAGAAATACGGCTATGGGCTGATTCATTTCGTCACTTTGACGGGCGAGTTCGAAGAAATAGTCGTAGAGTTCGGAAAATTGCGCGATTGAACTGTTTGTTATCAGCGAATACCGGTATCCGAGTCGGTACCAGAGATCGCTCACCAGTTCCGTGACCGGCATGCGGTCTGCCCTGGCGCGGACTTCCTCATACAGCGACCTGCCCTGCAAAAACCGTTCCCGGTCCGTACCGGACAAGTTGTCCGCGGTTTTCATGGAGAAGGGCTCGAAGCGTTCCGGATCTTCGGAAATCCGGTCCAGCAACGCGAGTGTAAAGGCATCGTCTCCCACCGCGACAAAGGGTGAGCGGAGAAGCGCGGCATAGGCGGTTGTGTCCCGGGGGAACACGGCGAGGCGGAGCAGGGCGTACAGATCGTTTACCGGCGCGTCGCTGAACAGGCCGCGCAAGGTTTCGGATTGGGAGGGAATGCCGTATTCGCGTAAAAATCGTTCATACAGGTACTGGCGGGTTCCGGAACGGAAGAGGATGGCTATGTCTTCGCTGCGGACGGGGCGTATGGAATCCCCGTCGCGTACCGGATACCCCGAGGCAAGCAGTCCGGAAATGGTGCGCGCTACCGCCTCGGCCTCGGCTTCATGGTGATCCAGTGCGTCGGGATCGTCCCCGTCGTCCTGTTCTTCGGCGAAGGCAAGATGCACTTCCATACGGGGTTCGAGCCCGGGATGGTTCCGGAAGGCCTGTATCGGGGCGAAGCGGGCTTCGTAGAGCGGGATATCCGTATCGTCCGCTCCGGATGTTGCAAGAAAAACCGCGGGAAAAATCCGGTTGAACAGATCAAGAAGCGGTTTTTCCGTGCGGTAGTTGGTATCGAGGCGGGGCATGTCTTCTTCGCCAAGATCCCGGGCAAGGGTGCGGAATACCGAAACATCGGCGCCGCGGAACCGGTAAATGGACTGTTTCTCGTCACCTACGAAAAACAGTTTGTCCGGACAGAGTTCGTCCGGGCGGGGAAGGGAACATTCCCGTCGTTCTTCCTTTTCCGCAAGCAGGAAAAGAAGGTCCTTTTGAAGATCGTTGTCGTCCTGGAATTCGTCGATCATGATGGCTTTGATGCCGTTCTTGTATCCGGAACGGAGTTCGGGATTGGAGACGAGGGCGTCCACGGCCATACGGGATACATCGGTAAAGGTGAGAATGCCGGCTTCCCGCTTTTTGGTGTTGAAGATTTGCTGGAATTCGGCAAGCAGGGAAAAGGTTTCCCGGATTATGTCCCTGTTCAGGATAAAATTGCTTACCGCGGCAAGCTGGCCGTGCCAATGGTCCTTGTAATTGCCGAGTTCTTCCTTGAGTGCAAGAATATCAGGGTTTTTCGCGTTTCCCGGTTTGCTGATTCCGGCAATTTTATCCGATGCCGCAAGAAGCTGTATGAGACCGTTCCGGTCTGAAGGATCGGGCCGCACGGGGAAATTTTCAAGAATCGGGCGGAGTTTTTCCGCCGCTGCGGACTTTGCCTGGATGCTTCCGAGCCGGGCGGCGGAGGAATACACGGCGTCCAGGGTTTTTTCAAGGAGCTGTTCCATTTCGGCGCACTGGCGTTCAAAGACCGCCGGGAAATCAATCGGTGCGGAAATGGGGGAGTGGCGAATCATGGTTTCGGCAAAAAGGGCGGCCGGGAGATTCGCCATGGAGTTGTTCTTGAGCAGATGCGAAAGCGCGCGGCTTGTCCGGTGCTCGAGGAAAAATGCGAGCGCGAGGGATTCCGCCAGCCTCCTGGCCTGATCCGCGTCTATGGAAAAGTCCGGGGAGACTCCGTATGAACGACAGGCGGAACGGGCAACCGCGTTGCAGAAGGAGTCGATGGTCTGGATTTTTGCGAGATGAAATGACTCAAGGGCGGCTCGAGCGTTGGGATGGTCGGTTTCCCGCAAGGTGGCATGAATGCGCGAGTACATTTCCGCCGCGGCTTTGGTGGTGAAGGTGAGCGTGAGTATTTGGTCTACGGCGAGGCCGCGTTCCACCACGAGGTGAACATAGCGCGCGGAAAGCACCCGTGTTTTGCCGGATCCGGCTCCCGCGGCAATCACGGCGTTTTTATCGATGGTGGCCGCTTGCTGCTGATTGGTATCCAGGGATGTCAGAATTTCATGGTATTGTTTCATTTGTCCCCCGCCAGGTAGGTGGTCCGGCAAATGCGGTAAAAATCACATGCCAGACAGTTCTTTCGGGGCAGATTCTCCGGTTTCGTAAAGTCCTGTTGCCGGACGGCATCGGCAAAACGCGCGGCAGTATGCCGAAATACCTGCATGGCCGGCTCAAAATCGTCCCGGGATACACCGGAACGGGTATTCGGCACCCGTTCGCCGGCTTCACCCTTTACGACCGGCTGGTATTTCCTGTTTTTGATGTCGGCGAACCAGGCATCCCCGATCGTTGCCGGTTCATCCCCGAGCGTGATGGTATTTTCGGCAAGATGGATGTACATGGGCATCTGATAATCCTGAAGCACCTGTTCATCGGGCCGGGCGTCCGGAGGATCGGGGCAATATGATTTTGTTTTGGGCACATAGCCGGTCTTGTAGTCCATGAGTACGAGAGCATTGTCTGCGGGATCCCGGGAAATCCGGTCAACAATACCGACATAACAGATTCCGTCCCGGCGGAATTCGATCCATTTCTCAAGATACTCCGGGATGAAGGTGTCGAGGACCCGGGCATCCATATCCAGCACGAAGCGGATGTTTTCGGCGATTCTGCGCGAGAGAAGGGCGATGAGGGGTGCGGCAATCGGCCCGGTGAACTCTGCGCTTTGGGCGGTCGCGTGCGCGGCCGCTTCATCGGCCCAGTGGTGATAGGTTTCGAGATTTGCGGAGAGAAACCGGCCGTCCTCGTTCAGTATGCGCTCATATACCGCATGAAGCGCGTCGTGTACCACGAGCCCGGTATTCCGTTCGTTGATCATTTCGGCGTCGCGTTCCTGCCGCTTGAGGTTCAAAACCTTCGTGAGAAACCACCGGGTATTACAAAAGGTGAAAAGGTTCAGATCCTTCTGGGCGGTCCGGACATCGGAGCCGTCCATGATCGATTCCGCGATTTTTTCGGTGAGTAGATCCAGGCGGCCGGAAAAAGGTTCGTGCAGGCAGGAATAACGCCCGGTGTTTCGTCGTTCCTTCCATCGGTCAAATCCTGTTTTTTGTACGGGATAGCGGCGGTCGGGCAGGTTGGCGGGGTCGGCAAAGAATGCCGCTTCCTTCCGGAACGGGTCCTGTTCGGGAGTATCTGTCGCGTGAAGCGCGGAGAAATATCCGTGCGGGGTCCGGTAGCCGGAGAAGGTATGCGCGGAAACGGTAAACGCGGCGTCTGAAAGCCGGTACATGCCGAAAAAGGCGGGAGACGCGTCGGTATCCGCAAGATCGAGTGCAACGCGGCGGTCGTGGCGGAGAAAGGGGAGTTCACGGTACACCACGGTCGCCCGGTCCTGGCTGGAATCGAGT
Organism: Spirochaetes bacterium ADurb.Bin215; assembly: GCA_002070025.1. Classification (GTDB taxonomy): domain Bacteria; phylum Spirochaetota; class Spirochaetia; order Treponematales; family Treponemataceae; genus Teretinema. Next base: position 32,285 of record MWCL01000003.1, on the reverse strand, counting down.
ACGAACTGATGGAGGAAGGGGGTTCCGGCCGCAACACGGTAGGGAAAGAGACTGACACCGCCTCCGGTGCGCTGTGGTACGTAGATGGTGTCCTCAAGAATGGATATGAAAAAGGACCAGGGACTGTCCGGAACAAGCTCGGGATACAGACTTTCGAGCGCGACAAGATTGGCGAGTTCCTCCAGACAGCGGGCGATGACCGCGTCTTCCCCGGGAGCGAGCAGCTCCATGTCGAGAAACCGGGTTTTGAACGGGAAGTAGTGCTTCCTGATATCGGAGAAAGACGCGGCGCCGGTCATTGCCGATACGTGTTTGCGCAGCTGCTGATACCAGTTCCCGAGTCCGGACTCGGCTGGAGAGGCAGATTCTTTGAATGCCGCTTCCCACACATCCACCGGCTTGCCGTCTTCCATCCAGGGCGTAATGCAATGATTCTTGATGCCGAACGCGACAAGCTGTTCCGCCGTTTCACGGTCTTTCCAGGGAACAAGCTGATCGAGCATGAGGGCTTTTACCGCAGGAAAGGAAAATCCGGTTGCCGCACAATCCCGTAGCAGGGGGAAGAGGCGGCCGGCGGGATGGGATGTGAGCTTTGTGCCCGCCCGCAAATCGAACGGAATGCCCCGCAGAGTCAGTTCCCGTGATAGATAGGGATATACGGACTCGATGTCCGGTACATGCACCGCGATTGACTCGGGAGGGTTGCCGTTTGCAAGAAGCTGTTCAATTTCAAGGGCTGCCGTGCGCAATTCCTGCCGCGCCGTGGGGTAAAAACGTACCTTCGCATCGTTTTCGGGCAGGCGTGAAAGGGCCTCTTCAACCGGAACCGTTTCAATGAAAGGAGCGGAAGCGATCAGGGTCCGGTATTCCCGGAAATCTTCAAGAGCCTCGGGGAAAAACAGTATGTAGCGTTTGCCGGTATCCATAAGAGGCGGTTTTTGCCAGGCAGGCTCAAAGAGGTTCCGGGATTCGAGAAAGGCGGTGTAATCTTGTTTGAGAAACCGTAAATCCCGGGTTTCCGCGTCTTCCGCCATGGGGTCTTTTTGTTCCCACAGGGCAAGGGACGGAAGAATTCCCGCAATCCAAGGGGCAAAAAGCTGACCGGAATCCGCATACGCTTCCGGAATGAGTTCGGTAACCAGGGGCTTCGCTGTTGCCGCATTCCGTTTCGCGAAGGACAGGGCATAGAGCTTTCTCAGCCGGCCGGAGACGGGTTGTCTGCCGGCGACCGCGGACCGTACAGCGGTTTCCTTGAAGCGGTCCCAGGCGATAAAGCGGTCCGCCGGCAAGCTTCCCTTTTTCAGGATGTCCAGGGACGCTTCCAGCCAGAGGCGCGCCGCTATTTCCGACGGAAATACAAATACCGTACCGGGATTGTTTCCTTCCTTCTGTATAACTGCCGCTACGGGGTGCATGCTACATTCCCGGCGTCTTTATGGTTTCAAGTTCCTGTTTGATCCGGCTGAGTTCACCCTGTATCTGGACTGTCTGATAGGATTGACGGGCAAGCCGTTGTGCCAGAAGACGGGAGAGAAATATTCCATAGTGGGGATGTTGACGGATCAGGGAGATAAACTCAATTTTGGGAATTTTCACGAGTGAGCCGGAGCCGATGGCCATGATGGTCGCGGCGCGGCGGTCATTCAGCAGGAACGACATTTCCCCGATGAATATGTCGTTCGTGGTAAGGACCGATACCAGCTTTCTCTGTACATAGACGGCGTATTTTCCCGAACGGATGTAGTACAGATCGTTCGTTGTTTCATTCTCCCGGCATACAATTTGTTTGTGTTCGAAGTTCAGAACCTGCTGTTCCTGCATGATGACCGGGATGGTATTGGTCGCGTTCCGCTGGTTGGCTATTTCAAATGATGCTTCGTTTCCCTTCGCGTTGTAGGAAACCGAGGAAACAAATGATTCGGCGAGTTTGATACCCATGCCGTGAAGTCCCGCTTTCAGCTCGCCCTCGAGCCGTTTGCGCCAGTCGAAACCGTCCCCGTCATCCCGTACGGAAATCCGTGTGCGGAGATTTGATATGTCATAGGAAATATAGACTTTCTTGTTGAGGGCCGCGGGGTCGCGGCATTTTTGGGCTATCAGATCGAGCATGTTCTTGCCCGCGGAAAGCCACTCGGTTTTTTCATCATAACTGATTTTACAGTTACCGTGTTCAACCGCGTTCAGGAGGAGCTCCATGAGCGCTCCCTGTATGCCCGCACGGCCTTCGTCGTTGATGCGGTTGGTATTGTAGAGGTAACTGGTAATGAGATTGCAGTAAAACAGGATGTCCATGGGGTCATTGTCGCTGACGAAGGAGCCTGTTTCGTTGGTATTCATCTGCTGCTGCATACCGCGGTTAAAGAGAAACTGCTTGTTTTGCGTAAGAATGCGGAGAATGCGGTCGGTATTCGCTTCGAAATCGGGCCGGCGGAGGATCAGCAGTATGTTCGGGTCACGCTGTTTTTCCATTTCAATTTTCTGTTTGTTGTCCTGGACAATGGCGATAATGCCGCCGAAAAGGAGCCAGGGGTCCGCGTGAATCACGTCCATGATCTTTTCCGCGGCGGTATCGCCGTCACCGAAATCGAGAATCTTGATCTCGGGCAATTCGTAATTGAAATAGGATATGATCGCGTCGTGCTCTTTCAGGATGACCGGGATAAAGTCACCGCCGGATTTATCGCAGGCAGACCGGAAAGCGGCAACGGTACTCGGTTTTTTACTGACTATGGGTATGCTTTTCATGTGAACTCCGTAGCTTCCATTCTAGCATAAAATCCGTCATCGCACTATACTTTTGGTATTGTATGGAAAACCTGACCTGCTTGCCCGGAAAACCCCTGCCTCTTGGAGCGACCTGCATGGCCGGCGGCGTAAACTTTTCCGTGTTTTCCCGGAACGGGACAGCCGTGTTTCTCGAGTTGTTCCGGAATGCGGAAGACAGTGAACCGTATGCGCTTTTCGAACTGGATCCCGACACCAACAAAACCGGAGATCTCTGGCACGCGTTTATCCCCGGCATCGGCAAGGACGCTCTGTATTTATACCGGGTCGACGGACCGTTTCGGCCGAATGAGGGTTTCCGGTTCAACGTACACAAGTATCTCATAGATCCCTACGCCCGCTGTCTTACCGCCGGGTCAATTTTCCGCGACCATACCGGACTGAACCAGAAGCCTCCCCACATAGACGTGGATCTTGCGTATACTACCACGCACACCGCGGCCGGATTTCCCAAGTGCGTCGTTGTGGATAATAACGATTTTGACTGGCAGGGTGACCGTCCGCTCAATTATCATCTCAGGCACAGCATTCTCTACGAAGCCCATGTCAAGGGATTGACAGTCCATCCCTCGTCCGGCGTCGCCAATCCCGGAACCTATCGGGGTATTGTCGATGCGATTCCCCGTCTCCGTGATCTCGGTATAACCAGTCTTGAACTGCTTCCCGTTCAGGAATTTGACGAGTATGAAAACCCCCGTTCGAATCCGGATACCGGCGAGCAGCTTACCAATTACTGGGGATACAGCACGGTCGCCTTCTTCGCGCCGAAAAACGGCTATGCGTCGGAACGGAGTCTATCCGCACCGGTAAACGAGTTCAAGCTGATGGTTCGGGAACTTCACAAGGCCGGGATAGAGGTAATACTGGACATAGTCTTCAATCATACGGCGGAAGGAAATGAGCGCGGCATTACAATGAGTTTCCGCGGTTTCGACAATTCCATATATTACATGCTGGAAAACAACAAACGGTATTACCGCAACTTTACCGGCTGCGGGAACACCGTGAACTGCAATCATCCGGTTGTCCAGAATTTCATTCTTGACTGTTTGCGTTACTGGGTAACAGAAATGCATGTGGACGGCTTCCGCTTCGATCTGGGCTCGGTACTGGGGCGCGACCAGAACGGCAAGATTCTCGACAACCCGCCCACGCTCGAGCGTATCGCCGAGGATCCTGTTTTGCGCCGGACAAAAATCATCGCGGAAGCCTGGGACGCCGGAGGCGCTTACCAGGTGGGAGGATTCCCCGGCGGCCGCTGGGCCGAATGGAACGACCGGTACCGCGACGACGTACGGCTTTTTTGGCGCGGAGATACCGGCATGACGCATCATTTCGCGACCCGTCTCACCGGTTCCTCCGATCTATATCTCCGCAACGGACGCAAACCCTTCCATTCGGTGAATTTTGTCACTGCCCACGACGGCTTCACGCTCAATGACCTTGTATCGTACAACGGCAAGCACAACGAGGAAAACGGCGAGAATAACCGGGACGGCAGCGACCATAACAACAGCTACAACTACGGCGCGGAAGGGCCGGCGCAGGATCCTTCCATTGAAAAGCTCCGGGTACAGCAGATAAAGAACTTTCATGCCACGCTCCTTCTTTCGCTTGGAACACCCATGCTTCTCATGGGAGACGAGATGCGGCGGAGCCAGGGCGGAAACAACAACGCCTACTGCCAGGACAATGAAATCTCGTGGATGGACTGGTCTCTGGTGGATAAAAACCGCGACATACTCCGTTTTGTCCGCTGCCTTGCCGCTTTTCGCCGGCGTCATGCGGCGTTCATGCGTCCGGACTTTCTGACCGGACAAGGGGTCACTTCGCGCGGCATTCCCGACATTACCTGGTTCAACGCGGAGGGGAAACCGGTCGACTGGGGTAAAACCGACCGGTTTATCGCCTACCGGCTCATGGGTGCCCGCGAAAGCATACTCGCGGACCGGGACGACAACGATTTTTACCTGATTTTCAACGCGTCCGCCCGGGATGTCACCGTAACCGTGAGCCCGCCGGCTCCGGGCAAGGAATGGCTCCGGGTTATCGATACTGCGCGTGCCGGACCGGATGATATCCTTGAGCCTGGAAAGGAAGCGCCACTTCCCTCTCCGAACAAGTATATTGCCCTGGCAAGAAGCACGGTTGTACTCATAACACGGATCGTGTAGTATTTTTTCATTGTCGCGTTGAGGAGTGTATTCATGCAGTTTGATAAAAAATTGTTCAAGGAATGGGTCAGGAACCGGCTCAAACGGAATTACGGGAAAAATCTGGAAGAGGCGACCCGCCACGACATGTTTGACGCGGTATCAGCCGCCCTCATGGACTTTATCCAGACCAACTGGATGGCAACGCGCAAGGAATACGACAGTCATACCATCCGCCAGGTGTATTATCTTTCGGCGGAATTTCTCATGGGCAGGGCTCTCGGAAACAACTGCATCAATCTTGGCGTAATGGATTCGATTCGGGAAGTACTCGAAGAACTTGATTTCAATTACATGGACATAGAAGAGGAAGAGCCGGATGCCGGTCTCGGCAACGGCGGTCTCGGGCGTCTTGCGGCCTGTTTCCTCGATTCTCTCGCGACCCTCGATTATCCGGGGCACGGATACGGTATACGGTACCAGTACGGTATGTTTGAACAGCATATTGAGAACGGGTATCAGGTAGAATATCCGGACAACTGGCTCAAACATCGCGATCCCTGGGAAGTAAAACGCTCGGATCTTGCCGTTACCGTACGCTTCGGCGGCACGCCGGTGGCCGACAAGGGAACCAATGGTCATACCACGTACCGGATCGAGAACGCCGAGGAAATTACCGCCACTCCCTACGATATGCCCATAGTCGGGTTTGATACCCGAACCGTGAACCGCCTCCGCCTGTGGGAAGCGAGCTCGGAAAACGGATTCGACCTGCAGCTTTTCAACGACATGCATTATCTGCGGGCGGTTGAACGGCAGAACAACGCCGAAAACATTTCCCGTGTCCTGTATCCGAACGATTCCGGGCCCTCGGGCAAGGCGCTCCGGCTCAAACAGCAGTATTTCTTTACCTCGGCCAGCCTTCAGGATCTCGTACACAAGTTCAAGCGGGATCATGGAACCAATTTTGAAGACTTCCCGGTGTACAACGTGGTACAGCTCAACGACACCCACCCCGTGGTCGCGATTCCCGAAATGATGCGTCTGCTCATGGACGAAAACGGCCTCGGCTGGGATGCCGCGTGGGATGTCGTTACCCGCACCTTTGCCTATACCAACCACACCCTCCTCGCGGAAGCGCTCGAGCGATGGCCCATCGATATTTTTGAAGGTCTGCTTCCGCGCGTATACCAGATTCTGGAGGAGATAAACCGCCGGTTTCTTGCTGAACTCAGGGAAAAGTTCCCCGGAGACTGGCAGCGTCAGAGCCGCATGTCCATTATTGCCGACGGCATGATCAACATGGCCTGGCTCGCCATAGTGGGGTGTTTCTCCGTAAACGGCGTTGCCGCCCTGCACACCGAACTGCTGAAAAACGTGGAGCTTGCAGACTGGTCCGCCCTGTACCCCGCGAAGTTCAACAACAAGACGAACGGCGTGACCCAGCGCCGCTGGCTCCTTTCTGCCAATCCGCGCCTTTCGGCTTTCATTACCGGCAAGATCGGATCGGGCTGGGAAAAGGATCTCTCGCGCCTCCGGGAACTCGAACGCTTTGCGGACGATGACGCGGTGCTCGACGAATTCCTTGAAATAAAGCATCAGAACAAGATCGACCTTGCGAAGTACCTCAAGGATACCCAGAACATTTTCATCGATCCGGATTCAATCTTCGATGTACAGATCAAGCGGCTGCACGAGTACAAGCGGCAATTGCTGAACGTGCTGCACATCATGTATCTCTATAACCGGATTCTCGCCGAAAGCGACTACAACCCGGTTCCGCGTACCTTCATATTCGGCGCGAAAGCCGCGTCGGGATATCGTCGGGCCAAGAGCATCATCAAGCTCATAAACACCATTGCCGACCGGATCAATAACGATCACCGGGTGCGCGGGCGGCTCCGGGTCATTTTTGTGGAAAACTACCGGGTAACCATCGCGGAAAAACTCTTTCCCGCCAGCGATGTCTCCGAACAGATTTCAACCGCCGGAAAGGAAGCGTCCGGTACCGGGAACATGAAGTTCATGCTGAACGGCGCGGTGACAATCGGGACGCTGGACGGCGCGAATATTGAAATCGTGGAAGAAGCCGGTGAAGAAAACGCGGTGATATTCGGATTGACCGCGCAGGAGATCCAGGCGATTGAGGCGGAACATTCCTACAATCCTCATGACCACATACAGGCGAATCCCGCCCTGAAAACCGTACTGAACCAGCTTATCGACGGAACATACGGCACCGAATCCTCGGGACTTTTCCGTGAATTGTACGATTCTTTGGTGTACGGTGTAGATGGACAACGGCCCGATGTGTACTACATACTGGCGGATTTCGATGCGTATGTCGCGGCACATGAGAAGATTTGTGCCCTGTATGCGGACCGGCGGGCCTGGGCCAGGACCGCGCTGCTCAATGTTGCCCGGTCGGGAAAATTCAGTTCGGACCGCACTATCGAAGAATATGTGCGTGATATCTGGAAGCTTGAAAAGGTACGCGTACCGCAAGCACAGGAGAAACAGTCATGAAGAAAATATTAGCAACAGCAACGCTGGTTCTTTTCGCCGTAGCCATGGTTTTCGCGCAGGGAGCGCCAAAAAAGATCCTCAGTGCATCCGATGTGGACGCATTCGTGGCCAACTACGAAGCGCTCGAAGCCGATCTTGACGCGCTTGAGGGACGGTACGATTACCTCTTTGATCCGATTGATGAACAGATGGAAGACGAAGACGCGGATATCGCCGGCGTATTCGGCCAGATGCGCGGGATAGACGTTCCCGCCGAAATCCGGAATATTTTTAAAAAACACGGTATGGGATCCGATGGATTTGAAAAGATGATCGTGATTACCGCGTCGTACCAGACCCTGGAGATGGACGAACAAATGATCCAGTTTGAGCAGCAATTCAAGGACAATCCCGACATGCTGCCGTATCTTGACATGGCGAAAAACCAGAATGAAGAAATCAAAAAAGTGCTGCACAAGGGCGATATCGCTGTTGTAAAGACCCGGCTTGAAGACCTCCGCGGCCTGTTCATGGAATAACAGGCAAACGCCATTTGACTATAACGTCGCCGGTGCTGTGCCGGCGGCTTTTTTTCGAAATATCTGTACATGATTTTTCCATAATGCTATACTTTTTCCCGCTGGAGTAGCCGTGCCATAGTCATAATTGGCACAAGGATTGCAAAGACGTAATCCCTTTTACTCAAAGAGGAGTAGTGATATGGCAAACCCGTACATTCAGGAAGTTCTTGGCCAGGTAAAAACCCGCAACGCATCTGAACCTGAATTCCTTCAGGCTGTTGAAGAGGTTCTCGAAACCCTCGAGCCCGTTGTAAACCAGATGCCTGATCTGAAAAAGTATTCCATACTTGAACGGATTGTAGAACCCGAACGTGTCATCATGTTCCGGGTACCCTGGGTAAATGACGAAGGAAAGATCTGCGTAAACCGTGCCTACCGGGTACAGTTCAACAGCGCGCTTGGCCCGTACAAGGGAGGCCTCCGCTTTCATGCTTCCGTTAACCTTTCCATTCTCAAATTTCTCGGCTTCGAACAGGTTTTCAAGAACAGTCTCACCACGCTTCCCATGGGCGGCGGCAAGGGCGGTTCCGACTTTGATCCCCACGGAAAATCCGACGGCGAAGTAATGCGTTTCTGCCAGAGCTTCATGAGCGAACTGTATCGCCACATCGGTGCCAATACCGATGTTCCTGCCGGTGATATCGGCGTTGGTGGACGGGAGATCGGCTACATGTTCGGCCAGTACAAGCGGCTCAGCAACGAGTTCACCGGCGTTCTTACCGGCAAGGGTCTCGAATGGGGCGGCTCGCTTATCCGGCCGGAAGCTACCGGATACGGCTGTGTTTACTTCGCGGATAACATGCTTGCGGTTAAAGGCGACGGATTCAAGGGCAAGGTTTGCTCCGTTTCCGGATCAGGCAACGTTGCCCAGTACTGCGTGCAGAAACTCATCCAGCTCGGTGCGAAACCGGTTACTCTTTCCGATTCGGCCGGATTCATTCACGATCCCGACGGAATCGACGAGGAAAAACTCGCGTTCGTTATGGAACTCAAGAACGTGAAGCGCGGACGCATCAGCGAATATACCAAGAAGTACACCGGTGCCACCTACACCGAGGGCAAGCGCCCCTGGGGAGTTCCGGTTGACTGCGCATTCCCCTGCGCCACCCAGAACGAGATTTCCGGCGAAGAAGCGGCTGCTCTCGTCAAGGGCGGATGCAAGCTCGTTGCCGAAGGTGCAAATATGCCCTCGACTCCCGAAGCGTTGGAAGTATTCCAGAAAAACGGCGTGCTGTTCGCTCCCGGAAAGGCTTCCAATGCCGGCGGTGTAGCAACCTCCGGTCTCGAAATGAGCCAGAACTCCATGCGCCTTTCCTGGTCGCGTGAAGAAGTGGATACCAAGCTCAAGGGAATCATGAAGAGCATTCACGACAATGCCTATGCCGCATCGAAAGAATTCGGCAAGGAAGGTGACTATGTTGCCGGCGCGAATATCGCCGGATTCCTCAAGGTCGCAAAGACCATGATCGCGCACGGTGTTGTATAACATTCTGCCTGCATGATCAGAAAACCGCAGCCGGTGCTACCGTGCTGCGGTTTTTTTTACGCATGGCGCGCAACAGGTATCCATGCTACAATCGCTATCCATGAAGACGTTTTCAAAAGAGCCCGCACCCGATGAAGTTCGCGACCGTGTGTCTTGTCCGGTATGCGGATCGGCCTCCGTTCGTCCGTTGTGGGACCTCGGCTCCTTTTCCTTTCAACGCTGTGCCGGGTGCGGGCATGTATACCAGAACCCTCGCCCCGTGGCGGAACACCTTTCCCGGCGCTACGACGGCGAGTACCGTGATTATGAAGTGGAAAACGCCGGTAATTTTTTTAACCTGATGAAGCTGGGACTCAATGACGTCGGTTTTTCCCGCATTGAAGCGTCTCTCACAGGCGAAAAACGGTTTCTCGACGTTGGCTGCGCTACCGGTTCACTCGTTGCCCATGTGCAGGCCCGCGGCTGGATTGCCGAAGGGGTGGAGGTGTGCGAAGAAGCCGCCTGCTACGGCCGGGAAAATCGCGGGGTAACGATCCATACCGGCACCCTCGAATCACTCGCCCTTCCGGATAATCACGTTGATGTTGTCCACGCGAGCCATGTTATCGAGCACGTCCCGGATCCGGACCGTTTTGCAGCCGAAATATACCGCATTTTGAAACCCGGCGGATGGTTTATCTGCGTAACCCCCAATACCGCGAGTTTTCAGGCGCGATGTCTCAAAGCCGCCTGGCGGAGCGCCATCGCCGACCACGTGCATCTTTTTTCCGTTTCACATCTTTCGCGTCTTCTCCGCCAGGCAGGATTCGGTATTCTCCGGCGGAAAACCTGGGGCGGTATTCCGCAGGGTATGGCGCCTGCGCCGGTCAAACTGATTGCGGACCGGCTTGCCAAATGTTTCGGTTTTGGCGACGTACAGATTCAGCTCGCCCGGAAAGCGCTCTGAGGGGCTATTATAAAAATATTTTTTCTGATAGAGTGTTACCCAGTAATTAGTTTTCTCCGGGAATCGGGTTATACGGCATTCCCGGGAGCCGTTTTTGCCGCCATGATTTTCATGCGGCCCGAACTGTACACGGTCTTCATCCGTACCTGGTATCCCCCGCGCATTCCTGCAGCGGAGTTGTGGGTACCCTGCCCATGAGTTCCGATCAATCTATCTACACACTTTACACGCAAAGGTATACTCAATGTACACAGCAAACAATGCGGGCGCACGTGCGTCCACCCGTTCATCGTCCAGATCATCCGCTCCTGTCCGGCTGCCCTCCGACCGGCGCCGTCCCGGAAACACCGGCGGTCAGCTCCGCGGAGCCGGCCGTGCCCTCAGGAACAAAAAGTTCATTCATCCGTCAAAGTTTATCAAGACCGCAACGGTCACGGAAAAGAGTGAATATGTTTCCGTGAACACGTTCAGCGATTTCTCGCTTGATTCCCGGATACTCGCCAATGTACTCGCAAAGGGATACAACAACCCGTCGCCTATCCAGGACAAGACGATTCCGATCGTCATGCAGGGCCGGGACCTTATCGGCATCGCCAATACCGGAACCGGAAAAACCGCGGCGTTCGCCCTGCCGCTCATCCATGATCTGATCCACGCGATGGATCACCACGCCATCATCATGGCACCGACCCGGGAACTTGCCCAGCAGATTCAGGAAGAATGTCTCGCGTTCAGCAAGAACTGCGGGCTTCGAACCGCCCTGCTTATCGGCGGCGCTTCCATGAACATGCAGATCCGCGATCTCCGCCGCAACCCCCGCCTGGTTATTGGTACTCCGGGGCGCATCAAGGATCACCTTCAGCAGCGGACCCTGTCCCTTTCCGGCATAACCACCGCGGTGCTCGACGAGTTTGACCGCATGCTCGACATGGGCTTTATCCGCGACATAACCAGCATTTTTTCGGCGATGCCCACAAACCGGCAGACCCTGTTTTTCAGCGCGACCATGGAAGGGGAAATCGAAAAGCATGTTCGGTCCTTTTCTCATGACGCGGTAACCGTTTCCGTCCGCGAGAACGTTACGGTAGACAGCGTTAATCAGGATGTTGTGTATTACCGGGCCCGCGAGGAAAAAATCGACAAACTCCATGACCTGCTTATTGCGAAGAACCGGGGAAAGACCATCATTTTCGACGATACCAAACATTCCGTTGAACGGTTGTGCAAGGCGCTCGTGAGCCGCGGCTTCAAAGCCGACCGGATCCACGGGAACAAAAGCCAGGCCCAGCGGACACGGGCGATCAAGCGGCTCAAGGAAAATGAAATTGACATTCTTGTCGCCACCGACGTCGCCGCGCGCGGAATTGACGTGGCCGACATTTCCCATGTAATCAATTATTCACAGCCGAATACCTACGAGGACTACGTGCACCGCATCGGCCGAACCGGCCGTGCCGGCAATACCGGCAACGCATACACCTTCCTCGAGAAGGAATAAGCGGCATTGAACAGCGCGGGGAAAATACGGTATAGTTTCCCTGCGCTAAATGATCCATTAGCTCAGTTGGATAGAGCGGTTGCCTCCTAAGCAACAGGTCGGACGTTCGAATCGTCTATGGATCAGAACGTACAATCCGGCAGATTTCTGCCGGATTTTTTTTATTCCGGCGGGGCATCCTTGTTCCAGGAGATGGCAAGACGGAGCAGTTCCTGTGCCGAAGCGCAATCGAGTTTTTTCTTGAGTTGCTCCTTGTGTGCGTCAACCGTTTTGGTGCTTATGGAAAGTGTTTGCGCCATTTCGGGCGTGCTGTGTCCCCGTCCGAGCATGCGGAATATCTGAAGCTGACGGTTTGAAAGCGTTTCAAGCGGATTCTTGCGCGGAGACTTTTGCGCGCGGGGCTGGAAGAGCGAATCGATGTACCGTTTCTGTTCGTTGTCGCTGAGCCAGATTTTGCCGGCGAGTACCGTACGCATGGCCGCGATGAGCGTATCCGCCGCGGCGTCTTTCATGACATACCCCCGGGCCCCCGCAGCCAGAGACCGTTCTGCGTAATAGCGCTCCTGCAGCATGGAAAGAACGAGAATCCGTGTTTCCGGGAAATGCTCCGCGACCGACTTGATGAGATCAAGACCGTCCTCGTCTCCAAGATTGAGATCGATTATCGCCATGTCCGGCTTTTGTTCGGCAATGAGCGTTTCTCCGGCCGCGGCGTTCGTGGCCGATCCGGTAACATGAAAATCCCGCTGTCCGCCGATCAACAGCGACAAACCCTGAATAAAGATGGCGTGATCGTCAATTACGACAATACGGTACTGTTTCACTGTTCTCCTCCCGTTACCGGAATGACAACCTCAATCCGGGTTCCCTTGCCCTTTTTTCCGGTGATGGTAAACGAGCCGTCCATCTGGTGCGCCCGGTACTCCATGGACCGTATACCGAGCCCCCGGGGACGGCGGCGGTTTTTCCGCAATGCCGGTTCTTTTCCGTTCTGTTCGTATCCGTGCCCGTCATCCGTTATGGCAAGTGTTACCGACGACGTTCCGTAGTCCAGCTGAACCGTTACCTTGCCGGCTTCTGCATGCTTTACAACATTCTGCAGGGCTTCCTGCGTGATACGGAATACATTTATTTTCTGCTCACGGGTGAGGGGCCGGGTCCTGCCGGACCGGGTAAAGGAAATGACCGGTTTTTCCGCCGTATCCATATCGCTGCAAAGACGGTTCAGGGCATCCGAGAGATCGAGTGAATCTATTTCAACCGGGAAGGACTCATGAGCATACTGCCGGGTTTTCCGGAGCGTTTCGTTCGCCATATCGAACAGAGTTTTCATTGTCGGGTCTGAATCGGCGGCGCATTTGCAGATCATGGTCATTGCAGCGAGACGCTGACAGATGTCATCGTGGAGATCGAGACTGAAGCGGAGTCGTTCCAGATCGCTGATCTTGAGAACCGCTTCCTCAACCTCGCGGCGCTTACGGGCTTCTTCCTTGAGTTCGCGGGTACGTTTCTCAACTTCCCGTTCAAGCTCGCGAGCGCGGTCCTGCTCGTGTTCGAGTTCGAAAAGACGGTTGACCGCGTGTGAGAGGAACATTCCGGAAACACTCATATAGGTATGAGCGGATTGATCTACCGAATACAGGACAAATCCCAGCCGATAGTCTCCGGCGCGCAGATGGAAAAGACAGCGAGGGGTTCCGGCGTTGACCGGATTTTTGAGCAATGAATCAAACAGTTCGTCCATGGAACGCAAGGTCATGTCCCTGAACGGTTGCGTACCCGCAAGGGGGGAGACGTGAAGCTGTATTCGGCCCTTGTCCGGGATGCTGGAAACGGGTGAATCATACAAGACCAACGCGAAGTCCCGGGATGCGACATTGGTGAGAAACTCGCGGAGCGGGCGCTCAAGGGCTTCTGCCGACGATGCGCCCATGATCTCCTGACCGAAGTAACTCACATCGCGGAGAAACTGCTCACGGCGGAGTGCGCGTTCTGATTCCTCAGGAGGGACAGAGACCGTGTATCCCTGGCATCCACAAGAATTGCGGAGTACGGTACGTCCGGGAATCTCCAGCACCGGAGCTGTTTTAGACCCGTGCAGCACATCGTGGAGCGCCCGGGCCGCGGCGGCACCCATTCGTTCGGTCGGCTGATGAATGGTTGTGAGGGCGAGCGGTTGAGTCGCGGCAAGCGGAATGTCGTCGAACCCGGTCAGGGGGCAGTCTCTCCAGCTTTCCGGCGCGCCGGTGCGGAGATATTTCCGGATACCGGCTGCCATGTCGTCGCTGCCTGCGAGAATAACATCGATGTCCCGCTCACTGTGGTCGTTGCAGTACTGTTTGATGAGCTGCAGGCCGGCTGTTTCACTGAACAGTTCTCCGTTTCGTATGGCAAGGGTGCACGTATTTGCTGACCATTTTTTTCCCAGAATTGTCTTTGTAAAGGCTTCTTCACGGACCCGGTTGTCATGATTTCCCCTCGGTCCGCCGAGATACAGGAAGCGGCGGTATCCGTGATCGGAGACAAGATGATGAACCAGATCGGCGATGGGTCTGGTGGTTTCGCATACAATGGAGGGAATCCCCTTCAAGGCCGTTCCGATTGAAACCAGCGGTATTGTCGGGAAAATATTTTTGAGACGGCTTGAAATGTTGCCGGTGTTGTTATCGAGCAGTATGGAGGACAAAAAAAGAACACCGTCGAGGCGGAGCGCGGAGGAAGACGAGAAAAAAAACGACGATCCCGAGATGGACTGATCGAACTGGTCTCCCTGAATACAGATGAGTTCCATACCGAGCCGCTCGGCTTCAGCCGCGGCGCCCCTGAAAATGGATGCCTGATATTCTTCGTCGAGATATTTGAGTACAAGCGCGATACGGTACGCCATGGTTTGTGCAGTATAGCATTGCTGTTCCGTAATTCAAAGTCCGGTGTCGGGCTAGGTAAAATTACCTAGTTACGGTTACGGATATTCCCCGATTCCGGGAAAAAAAAAGCGGCTGTACACTGGGATCGAGGAGGAATAAATGAAAAAGATACTGGTATTCACTATACTGGTGACCATGGTGGTTTTTATGTCCTGTACAACAACCGGCAAGGATCAGAGGGCTTCCGACAGCAATGCAAAGCTTGTCGCGCTTACATTTGACGATGGCCCCAATGAGGAAATGACGGCACTTGTTCTGGACAAGCTTGAAAAATATGATGTTGTTGCGTCGTTTTTCGTGATTGGTCAGCTGATTAACGAATCGACTCAGCCAACGCTTGAACGCATGGTATCAATGGGATGCGAAATCAACAATCACTCGTGGGGCTGGGGCAGTATGAACGAGATGACCCCGGAAGAAATCCGCGAGTCGATCGATATGACGTCTGCCGCGATCAAAAAGTACAGTGGACAGGAGCCGAAGTTCTTCCGGCCGCCGAATCTTGCCTCGAGCGATGTGCTTCACGAGACGGTGGGGCTTCCCTTCACCAGCGGTGTTCTCGGCATGGACTGGGCGGGCTGCGGAACCGAAGCCGAAGACCGGGCGCAGAACGTACTCGATGGTGTTCGGGACGGCGCAATTGTACTTCTTCACGATGTACAGCCGTATCCGCATCCCACACCCGAAGCGCTGGACATTCTTATCCCGGAACTCAAAAAGCAGGGCTATGAATTCGTAACCGTCAGCGAGCTTTTCCGGCGCAAAGGGGTAACCCCGGATCCGAAAGAGCCGGTACTGTGGGTATATGTTGAATAAGAAAGAAGGAGAAAGACGATGAAAAAAGGACTTGTATTGATCGCAGCGCTTGCGCTTATGGCTGGCATGGCTCCGTCGCTTTTTGCCGAACCTGCGGGAGAACTTCCCCAGATGGTTCAGGCAGGATTTTACACAAAGACCTATCAGTGTTTTTATCTGAAGGGAACCGACGAACTCGGTCTCAAGTATACTCCGAATGAGTGGAATACGTATGAAACCGAAATCAGCAAGAAAACGATCACCTATGACGGAATGAACGGGAAGCACAAGAAACTCGCGCTGCTTCGCGTAAAATCAAACACCAAGAAATCCAATGTTCCCCTCGTAATCTATGTTGACAACGTGACACTGAAAGACGAAGACGGAAATGTGGTATTCTTCCTGGACTTTGAAGACGGTGATCCCGCCGGTGCCTATTTCTCCCAGGGCAAACCCGCAGACGAGAATGGAACCGTGGTTGAAAAAGACGGACGGAAATGCTTCATGATCAACATGACTACCCAGAACCTCTATGGCTACAACGGTGTTGAAGTCCAATGGAACCTTCCCGAAACCGACAAGACGAAGGACCGGTTCTGGGACTTCACCTCGGGCAAGTATTCCGTCAGCTATGACTATTACATTGCCGTAGCTGAATAATTGCGCGTCCTGAGAACAAAACAGCAAGGTAAAAATACCATTGAGACCCCCGGTTAATTCCGGGGGTTTTCTTTTTTCTTCCGTTGACAACTGTTTCGTAATTAACTACATTTGTAATACACCCTACCGGGGTGTGGTGTTACCAGGAGGAATACATGACTGTTAAAGAAAAATACCTTGTTTCCGGAATGAACTGCAGTTCCTGCTCGGCCCATGTGGAGCGGGACGTGGCTCAACTGGAAGGTGTGAAGGAAGTACGGGTAAACCTTCTTTCCAACTCAATGGTTGTAGAATATGACAACGCCCGCTTGATCCCGTCCGATATCGTTGCCGCGGTGGAATCAGGAGGGTATAAGGCGGAGAAAATTGGAGACCCCGCGCTGGATGATCAAAAAAAAAATTCCGCCAGGGAGAACGATAGCGCCGCAGTAAAAGAGCAACAAGAAATGAAGCGGCGTGTCATGGTGTCGTTTACGTTCAGCCTGCCCCTGGTATACCTCGCAATGGGGCACATGCTGGGGTGGCCGCTTCCTGCCGTGTTCCACGACGGGATAAATCCGCTGATCTTTGCCTTTACCCAGTTTCTGCTGCTATTGCCTGTGCTCTCGGCAAACCGTTCTTTTTTCTCCCGCGGTTTTTCCATGCTGTACCGCCGGACACCGACAATGGACTCCCTCATAGCGCTCGGTTCGGGCGCCGCGGTGGTTTATAGTGTTTTCGCGATTTACATGATCAGCCACGGTATGGCGGTCGATAATGCAGCACTGGTTAATCAGTACATGATGGATCTTTATTTTGAGTCTGCCGCCATGATTCTTTCTCTCATCACGTTGGGGAAATATCTTGAGGCGCGCGCCAAGCGGTCTACCTCCAGTGCCGTTGAAAAACTCATACGTCTGCGTCCGGATACCGCACGGGTCATGCGTGACGGGAAGGAAACAGAAGTTTCCGTTTCCATGATTGTTCCCGGAGATATCGTGGTGATCCGCCCCGGTCAAAGCATTCCGGTGGATGGAACAATTATTGAAGGACATTCAACCGTTGACTGTTCCGCGATAACCGGTGAAAGCATGCCGCTGGAAGTTCGGGAAGGAACCCGCATCATGAGCGCGGGAATAAACATTTCCGGGTCATTTACCTTCCGGGCTGAAAAAGTGGGAAACGACACAACGCTGGCACGGATAATCGCGCTGGTTGAAGAAGCCTCGTCTTCAAGGGCACCCATCTCGCGCCTGGCTGACCGGATAAGCGGATACTTTGTACCCGTTGTGATTCTGATCGCGCTTGCTTCGGCGGCCTTCTGGATCGTGACCGGCGCCGGATTTTCCTTTGCGCTCTCCTCCGCGATAAGCGTTCTGGTCATTTCATGCCCCTGCGCACTGGGCCTTGCGACACCAACCGCCATCATGGTAGGAACCGGGATGGGTGCCCAGAACGGAATTCTCGTAAAAAGTGCGGAGGCTCTGGAAATAGCTCATTCCACAGATGTCATCGTACTGGATAAAACCGGCACTCTTACAACCGGGACTCCCGTGCTAACCGATATCATTTCAGTAAGCGACCTCGACGATAACGAACTTCTCGCGATCGCGGCGTCTGTCGAGAATCGTTCTGAACATCCGCTCAGCATACCCGTACGGAAAGAAGCCGAGAAGTCGGGGATACCGCTCAGGGAGGCAACCGATTTCCGTGTTCAATTCGGTATGGGAATCAGCGCGAAACTGGGCGGGAAAACGTATTATATCGGCAGCCCGAAACTCATGACCGATAACGGGATAGACATTACCCCGGTAATCGGCCTTGTTCAGAAGCTTGCGGGCCAGGGCAAGATTCCCCTGAGCATTGGAACCGAAGGGAAGGTGCTGGGCATTGTAGCCGTTGCCGATACCATAAAACCGGGAAGCCGGGAGGCGGTCACCGCGTTCAAGAAAGCCGGTCTTGAGGTTATCATGCTCACCGGAGACAATCCTGCAACCGCCGAAGGAATACGCCGTGAAGCGGGAATTGATCATGTATTTTCCCAGATGATGCCCGAAGACAAGATCGGTGTTGTAAAGAAGCTGCGGGAAGAAGGGAAAAAGGTCGTCATGATCGGAGACGGTATAAACGACGCGCCCTCGCTCGTGGAAGCGGACGTGGGAATCGCAATCGGTGCCGGAACGGATATCGCTCTTGAATCTGCCGATATTGTTCTTGTTCGAAGTGATCTCCGCGACGCCGTTACCGCGCTCCGGCTCAGCGGATCGGTGATACGGAATATCAAACAAAATCTGTTCTGGGCGCTTATCTACAATACACTCGGGATACCTCTGGCCGCTGGAGTTTTCTATGGAGCGTTCGGCTGGCAGTTGAGCCCGATGTTCGCGGCTGCGGCCATGAGCATGAGTTCGATATCCGTGGTCCTTAACGCGTTGCGCCTAAAATTTTTCAAACGAATGGGATAAATGTGATGAAAGCAGACAGCAAGAACGTCGCGCGGTTATTGCGCACCGCGCGCGGACAGATTGACGGAGTACTCCGAATGATCGAGGAGGACCGCTACTGCCTGGATATAACGGGTCAGATTTCGGCGGCCTCGTCGATCCTGAAAAAAGCCCGTTCGGAGGTACTCCGGGCGCATTTGCGCAGTTGTGTGGCCGATACCCTCAAAAGTGGTAATTCGGAGGATATTGACCGTAAGGTGGAAGAATTGATCACTGTTATGGAAAAAAATACCTGAAAAAGCTCGACAAGACTTTGACACGGATAGTATACTGTGTCAAAAGTTTTGTTGGAAGGTACTACATGATCGAAAAAGATTCGGAACGGCTCAGACAACGGATCCTGCGTCTGACCGCCAACGGGAGTAACGGCGTATTTCCCGAATCACTCGGCGATACAAAATCCTTTGCCTCGCTTCTTGAAACCTTTGTCCACCTCGAATTTACCGAACAGGAAGCAATTGAGCACTGGGGAAAAATTCTTGACAACATGGAAGCCCTTTCCGAAAAAATCGGACGGCGGGCGAGCGTCTACCTTTCACTGGTAGACTACTTCACCAATGAAAATCACGCGCTCAATTCACCCATGCTCGTGGAAGTACATGTGTTCCGCCAGACGGAACGACTCGCCATGATTGACGGTCTTACCGGTATATTCAACCGACGGTACATGGACCTCATCCTGCGGAAAGAGTTCAACCGGTGCGACCGCTACGGGAAGGCCCTGTCCATCTGCATCATCGATATCGACGACTTCAAGGCTGTTAATGATTCCCGGGGACATCTTTTCGGCGACGAAGTATTGCGGGAAATTGCATCGCTCATACGCGGAACCCTGCGCGAAGAAGACATCTTGTGCCGGTACGGCGGAGAAGAATTTTTGCTCATCCTTCCGGAAACCGATGCAGAGGGGGCTTTCACCCTCGCGGAACGCATACGGAACACGGTTAATGCCGTGCCGTTTTTCAAGGATAACGGCATCACCTTCTCCGGTGGTACAGCAACCTATCCGTCGTCTGCCTACGACATGATCAGCCTGCTCGAAGCCGCCGACCGTGCCCTGTATCAGGCAAAATTCAGCGGGAAAGACTGCATCGCGGAAGCGACCGAAGAGCGGCGCAAGTTCGGACGGTATCCCCGCTCATGGGATATCGTTATTTATCATGAAAAGGAAACCGCGCCGCGTACCGGCTTGAGGACACAGAATGTGTCGCTCGGCGGACTCCAGTTTGAAAGCGCCACGAGCTTTTGCGTGGATTCATCCATGCGCTTTGTCTTCGTCAGTCTGGATGAAGGCGGCAGAGATGTGGAAATACCGGGAAAGATAACCTGGGTCAAGAAATTGGGAAACAAGTTTCTCTATGGCGTTGCGTTTCTCGAAGCGCCGCGGGAGATTGAAGCCAAGCTCGATTGCTGTGAGCATACGTTCCAGGAGGCATAAAAAAAATCCGGTGATTGCTCACCGGATTTTTTTCTCTTACCAGTTTTCGGCAAGGCGTTCAAAGTATGCTTTGGGATGCGCACAGGCCGGACACATTTCCGGGGCTTCCTTGCCTACATAAATGAATCCGCAGTTCAGACACCGCCAGGTGGTGGGGGATTCCTGAACCCACATGTCGCCGTCTTCGATGTGCTTCGCCATGGCTTCAAAACGCTTGGCATGCTGTTTTTCGGCAACTGCGATGTTGTTCATAACTGCCGATATGGTGTCAAACCCCTCTTCCTTCGCGATTTTGGCGTAATCGGGATACATGTGCTGCCATTCATGATTCTCGCCGTGAGCCGCCTGCTTGAGGTTCTCGAGCGTTGAACCGATGATTCCCGCGTCGCCCGAAGCCTGGATCGTCAGTTCTCCGCCTTCAAGGAACTTGAACAGACGCTTTGCGTGTTCCTTTTCCTGATCGGCTGTCTCCAGAAATATCTGCTGAATCTGAACAAAGCCTTCGCTCTTCGCTTTGCTTGCCCAGAACGTATATCGGTTCCGTGCCTGGGATTCACCCATAAAGGCCGCGAGAAGGTTTTTCTCGGTTTCGGTTCCTTTTACTGATTTCATTTGTGTCCTCCATTAGGAATAATTGTAATCATTATATAACATTTTCGAACTGCTGCCAATATTGTTGTACCCTGATATGAGCGTCTAAAGCCCTTCATCTTGACCATGAGGGCATTTTTCTATATAGTCAGTCTTGCAATTCCGGCTGTTTGGTATGTTATTCCCGCTCGTTATACTTGTCCACTTAGCCGATTTGCACCTGGGCCTATAGCTCAGTTGGTTAGAGCAGTGGACTCATAATCCATTGGTCCCAGGTTCAAGTCCTGGTGGGCCCAACTAGAAATCCTTACGGTGTAAGGAAATAGATACTTCCCTTTAAAAAGGATGTATGCATAACCTAAAGACTTTAAGCAAGAGTTTCAGCAAAACGTCTGAAATGCTTGTAAAAGGGGTTTGTATGCGTCCTTTTTACATTTACAAATCAAAACATGGTATTTATTACGTTCAGTTCACTGACGAGAGGACTCAAGTTCGCCTGTCTGCGCGGTCTACGGGTCAGCGGAGTTATACTGATGCTCTGCGAGTCGCGTGTGCGTGGCTCAGGGACGGAGTTCCTGAGAAGGGCAGGGCACGGCCGGTTGATGATGTGGCTACGGTCAAGGCGTTTCTGGGGTTGCTTGAAAACGGGAAGATTGTTTCTTCCGAACTTGAGCGGATTGCAGGATCCCTTTCCCGGTTGGGAGTAGGGGTTACGGTGTCCGGGGATTCCGTCGGAACAGATTTTCAAGTGCCAGTAGTTGAATCCACCAAAACACTCCTTGTACCATTTCTTGATTCTTTCTGGACGTATGAGACGAGTCCGTATGTTCAGGACAAGGTCATTCACAAGCAGCGTATTGGTCGGCAGCATTGTCATACATCACGGCAGCGGGTTGCTCACTGGTGCGAGTATTTTACGGAATCCAAATATCTTGAGGATGTGACGACCTCTGACCTGAAGGGCTTTGAGCGGTTCCTCGCGGAGAAGGGGTTGTCCGCGGCGTCGTTGAATCATATTTTGATTGTCGGGAAGACGGCGTTCAAGTGGGCGGTTGCCAACGGGAAGCTCTCGGCGGATCCTTCTAGTGGGCTCACGCGCTATGGTAAGGATACAAAAGCCCGGGATATTCTTTCTGACGAGGAAGTGAAGGCGATTCTTTCGGTGAAGTGGGAAGATGAGCGGGCCAGGGTGGCAAGTTTGGTTGCAATGACCTGTGGTCTTCGTGCAGGTGAGATTCTTGGGTTGCGGGTTTGTGACATCGGGGAAAACCGTCTACATGTGCGGCATTCTTGGAGTACCTTCGAGGGACTCAAGTCGACAAAGAACGGCAAGGAGCGGGTAGTGCCGTTGTTGCCGTTTGTCCGGTTGGAGGTTTTACGGCTTGCACGGTCGAATCCGTTTGGTTGGGATCCGGAGCGGTTTGTGTTCTACGGGAATTTGCCGGATCGTCCTGTGGTTATCAATGTTATCCATGATGCTTTCAAGAAGGCGTTGGCACGTATCGGTATTAGTGAGTCCTTGCGGAAGGAACGGAACATCGTCTTTCATTCCTGGCGGCATTACTATGCGAAGGTTGTCGCGGACCGGGTTGACCAGAGAAAAGCGCAGCTTGCACTGGGGCACATGACGGCGGCCATGACGGAACATTATGCCAATCACCGGACGGAGGGCGATTTGCAGGTGGTTGAGTTAGCGTTGGGTAATGCGTTTTCATCAGTCTTGTCCGGTTGAGGTCTAATATAGAATTAGTTCGTATATTTTACGCCTGTTCTGTAACTTTATGGTAGTTTAGTGTCTCGATGGTGCCCGTAGACTAACCGTGAGCATGTGAAGCATGCCAAGGAGGTTCGGGAAAATGTCTGATTCTGAAGTATGTCAGGTGAATGATTCAAATGATGAGGTTATGGACATCGAGAGGGCGGCGCGATTTTTGAAGTGTGGGACGTCGACGCTCTATCGGTATGTGTGTCATCGGTCCATTCCGTGTATCAAGATGGGGTCGAGAACATTGTTCAAGCGGTCGGATCTGTTGGTTTGGCTCGATCAGTATCGTCGGGATCCGGTGGGGTTCTTGCCGCCGGGAAGGCAGGTGTCATGACGTATTCGAAAGAGTCGTTCACTGATGAACTTGTCAACTGGATCCTTGAGAAGGTCGAGCAAAAGCAGTTCGGGACATTCGGGGTCGAGATCACCATGCATGAAGGTATGCCGGTGTCGATTACGAAGAATGAGCGGAATACCTTCAAGCGGATTTCCGGCGGGATTGAAACCAAGTAGATGTCACGTCGGCAGGAACAAGGCCGGAGCGGTTGCTCCGGCCTTTTTTGCGTTAGGTGGTGCTTTCGATGTAGATGCTGTTGTTGAGGTGCCGGCGAAGATAGGCGGTTGCTTTGTATGCCGGCGAGTTGTTACCGGGTACGACAAACTCCAGGATGCAGCGGTCTTGTGTATCGCAGTCTACGGCATAGAGAAACGCGTGACACAAGGTTTCGACATTCTTGACCGGATTTTGCAGGCCGTTCATGATGTGTTTGTAGTACAGGGTATGTGATACGAATACCGGAGACTGGATCCCGCAATGCCAGGCGACACTGGATATCTTGTGTTCCAGGATTCCCGGTTCTACCCGATGACTTGAAAACAGAAAGATTGGATCTTGTGCGTAGAGTGTGTGTGTCCATTTCTGTTCAAACCGGCTTTGTGCTCGTTCGATGTACTCGACGGCATCTTGTTCAATGATTGCCAAATCTCCCATACGAAACTCCTTGCCCTTTAGATTTCAAAGCTGTTTAGGCCTTGATGGAAAAGCGGGCCGCCCCCCCTTTTTTCCCCGGGGGACGAAAGTTCCCCAGGGCCAGGGGCGGGTTCACGCAAGGCCGAACGGAGGAGCGAAGCGAATGCGGAGCGACGGAGTGAGCTTGCCTTGGCCTTGCGGGGTTCCGTCACTGGCCGTACAATGTGGCTATACCCCCGGGGAAAAAGAAATGCGTGGTATGCAGTAGTTTTTCAAGAGCAAAAAATAGAAAAATAGAATTAGTTCATCATTTTCTGGCGCGAATGGAATAATTGGGTAAAAAATCTATTCTTCTCTGACGGTATTCTTTGTTTGGACGTACAAAGTGTTCCGGATCTGTTTCGTGAGTAGGGCACGGGACACAATCCGGGAAGGAGGTACGCAGGAAATGAAGAAGCCGTATCTTTCGCTTGACGGGATCAAGCGTGCGGTCAAGTTTCTGGAAAAGCGAAAAGCACAAGCGACAACTTCGGGTAATACGGAATGGGCATCGGAATTTGAGAATGCCATCAGGATTATCCGCTCATTGTGTGTGCTGGAGCTGGAACCGGACAAATAGAAACCCGGGGGGAGGTGGTTTATTTCCGAAGAGTGGGAACGACTGGAAGATGAGACGAACGCGGCGTGGAATGCGTTTTGTCTTTATCGGGATTATGGACGTGATAGGGGAATCCTGAAGACGCTGACGCTGAACGGGATTCCCTCTTCGCGGTACGGTGCCTGGTGCAAGTGGTCGGCAAAGTACGGTTGGGTGAAACGGTGCGGCGCCTATGACACGCATCTGGACGGGATACGCCGGGCGGAACGCGTTCGGTCATGCATGAAACATTTTTGTTCTGGCTTTCGAAGATTCTTGGCGGGAGTATCTTTACGGAGTGTTATTTTCAGGCATGAAGCATCCGTATCATTTGGTGATATTCAACCTTTTCGTCAAGGATAATATCCTGAAAAGGGACAAAACCGTTGGCTTTGTACATTGCACAAACTTTGGTATTAGTTTTTTTGCAGTCAAGGAACATGAAGCGCCCGCCAATTTGCTCATAGACTGTGTATATTTTTTCCGCTGCGACAGAAAGGATATCTGCGAGGTGAACAGGATTCTCACTGGCGGGAAGTGAGTGATTTTTACCGAGTTGGCCAATGAGATATCCAACAGTTTCAGCTTCATTATAAAAAAGGCCGGAAAGTTTCTTTCTCCGGGAGGTTGATAGCTCGTCTGAAAGATAGAATACCTTCTGAGTTATCGTGAAATAGGCAAGTATTCTGAATGACAATGAACTGGTTATTGAGTCCGGATCACAGATCAAATAGGTCCGGCCAAAATCGCTTTTTTCGAAGGGAATTGCTTTGGTGTGAAGGAAACCCTCCACATCAGTGTCCCTGGGGCAGGAGAAGCTTGAAAGAATCGTGGCTGAATGTTTGTCTCCGATTTGAGAAAGTATCTCTCTCAGCGAGAGGATAACCGTTTGAGTAATTCTGAACCCCTTTTCTGGCTTTCTGCCACATCAGGGATGAGTGTAGAACGTGGTAATGGTACGGATGCAGAGGCTTGCAAGGCGGCTACAAGGCGTTCTGCGGTCGAGTCATCCTTAATGACATTTTTATACGTAAATGATCCGGTAGCCATGATAACCTCCTTACAAAGAATCAGATCCCGTGATGAATACTGTATTTGTATATCTTAAATATACCCTGATTACCCGGAATGTCAATCCTTTCAGACGTGTAAGCGGGAAATTGGTACTCCAGAAAGACGGAAAAAAGATAAAACTGTTGAAAAGAAAAAGAAGGTTTATTGTTAGAGAATGCCTGCTACACTAATGGTATGAGAGTAGCTAGCAAATCCATTCTGCTGAATGTATATAGGCAAAAGGATGACCACAATGAGAGTTGACGCTGAAACAAGCCTTTTTGAAATAATTGACCTAATGAGGCGGCCCCAGGGAGCAAGTGTGCAGGAAGTGTGTGAAGCCTTGGGTTGTCAGAGAACGACGTTTTACCGATACCAGGAAAAGCTTGCTATGTTCGGAATACCCTACTACAACAAAGATGACCTTCAAGGGAATACGAGCTCAAAAAGATGGTTTATTGACGAGGCAGAGTATAAGCGTACAATTCCGGTAAAGCTGGATCATGTTGAGCGGATGATGCTTCGAACTATTCTGGGCCGTACACGGGTGTTTGATGGAACCCGGTTGAAGACCAGGATGGATGGATTGAGAGCAAAGCTTAATTCTACACTACTCCATGATAGAACGAAGCGTATTGCAACGACAGTATACAGTTTTAAGGGTAGCGTTTCCTATGAGGGGAAAGAAGAGATTATCGATACACTTTGTGCATGTATCGAAGGACATTCACGGGCGACGGTGTGGTATCAGGCCGCAAAGTCGCCAGAACCCAAGACATACGAAATTGATCCGTTTACTCTTGTTGATCACGGAAACGCGCTCTATGTGATTGTGGCTATTCCCAAACATGAAGGTAACATCCGGATTCTTGCGGTTGATCGTATAAAGAGGCTTGTTAAAACAAAAATAACATTTAGCATTCCTGAAAACTTTGATCCAGAACGATATCTGAATCCTTCTTTCGGGATATTTGTGGAAGAGCCCATACGAGTGTTAGTCAGGTTTTCTTCAGAGATAGCGGTATATGCACGCGAACGGACCTGGGGCCAGGAACAAACGGTGACCGAACTTCCTGACGGGGATATTGAACTTAGCTTTAGCGCTGCTGGTTTTGAGGAGATTGTCCGGTGGGTGCTTTCCTTCGGGAAAGGGGCCCTGGTGTTGGAACCTCCAACACTGGTTGAACGGGTGAAAGACGAGCTAACAGGGGCAATTAGGGGTTATTAAGGGCTGTTGCAGAAAGTGTTACAGGATGTGAGACACTTTCCGTCTACACTTCAAAGAGGCAGGGTACCCTGAATACACTTTTTGGAGGTTTTGTATGAAAAACAGCTCTTTCTGGTTGTTTGTAATTTTGGCGTTCGTCGTTTTTGGTCTTCCCGCTTTTGCCGGTCCGTTTGGCCTGGATATGGGAATGACTTTTGATGAAGTAACATCCGTTTGTACTACCGAGCCTGTTCCAGTCGGGAATAATTCGTATACAGTTACGCCACCTAATCCACATCAGGACTTTGAAACCTATGTTGTTCAGATACATCCAACGTATGGCGTATATTTTATAAAGGCTATCGGGAAACGTGTTACAACTTCTGTTTATGGAACTGAATTGCATTCGGCTTTTACCAAAATTGTTACAGCCCTCGAAAAAACGTATGGACCTGCGAAGACGTATGATATCTTGCGACCGGGGAGTATTTGGGATGAACCTAATGATTGGATGATGGCCTTACGTAAACAAGAACGGTTCCTGGCTGCATATTGGGAAGAACGACCGGAGGACTTATATCAGGGCGATATATTGAATCTTGGTGTCATGGTTGATGCAATTACCACAAACACCGGCCGCATCTACCTTGAATACTATTCCAAAGATAGCATAGCGGCCGAAGAAGAAGAAAAAGCAGCAACCGATAGCGTGTTTTGAGTCGGATAGAGTCGGTTAAAATCGGTTAAAATCGTTGACCCACTATAGTAATGGGTATATTCTGGTGTAATGGACACATTAGCTGATCGCTGGCTCTCGGCAGAGGAAATTGGGCGGTATCTCGGAGTAACAATTGATACCGTCTACCGCTGGATAGACAGGCAAAGTATGCCTGCTCATAAAATGGGCCGGCTTTGGAAATTCAAGAAAGAAGAAGTTGATGCCTGGGTAAAGAGCGGGGGTGCTGCTGATGTCAATGAATGATATCGACACCCGCAGGGTACAAGCATTATCTGCGGTCGGATTCAGTTTTGAGCGGGGCGGGGCGCATTCTTCCCGGACTATTATGCTTGATGAGCTTTCGAGTCTGTTTGAATATGTTAATCAAGCAGATGCACGTAAAAATGATTATCAGAGGGCTATTGTCGAGGACAATTGTCTTGCAAAACGCTCCGGGAAAACACGTATATTGACCTTTCGGCATCTTGTCGATTTGTATGGACTGGATTCGCAGATTGTTCTTTTTCGGGCAATGAGGTTTTTCTGGCAACGGGACACCGAGTCAAGGGCTCTGCTTGCCTTGCTATCTGCCTATGCTCGTGATTCGGTGTTGCGATCCGCAAGCAAGTTCATTATTGATACACCCGAAGGAGCGATGATTACTCGTGAGTCATTGGAAAAAATTATTGATGATTGCGAAAGCGGTAGATTCAGCGAGGCAACGCTTAAATCAACAGCGCAGAATATCAATTCTTCATTTACGAAATCGGGACATCTCATAGGGAAAGCGAAGAAGATTCGTTCCCGTGCTGGTGCTACGGCAGGGAGCGTCGCGTATGCACTTTTCCTTGGTTATCTGTGCGGTTCGCGAGGACGTGAGTTGTTCGAGACTGAGTTTTCTAAACTGCTGGATTGTTCATTTGATCGAATGCTTGAATTGACCGAAGAAGCCTCCCGGAAAGGATGGATAGTTTGTAAGAGGATAGGAACGGTAATCGAAGTTTTGTTTCCTGCCTTGATTACAAAAGAGGAACTGGAGCGTCTGCATGAGCAAAATTAAAAAACTACTGAACACCTACGAGACATTCATTCAATTACCCTGGAAGCCTGATTCCGCTGCTGAGCAACGGGTGATTTTCTGCGTCTATGACCAGAATGATGAATTGAGGCTTTATGCGAAAATTGAGGAATTTGAAATCGCTACCAAGAAAGTCAATCATGGATGGTTTCTTTTTGACATGACCAATACTTTCGCGGTGTGGCTTTCAAGGAACCGATATGCAAAGAGATATTTTGCACAGCCCGAGATTGTTCAGACACTTACTGGAACATATTTGACATTTATCGTGGAAGAATACAAGCGATTTCTTCAAGCGCATGAATGCACTGAAAACGATGTTATCGCGTTAACCGGTGTCGCCTCTTTATTTGGCTTGTTGAAGGTTAAAGAAGTTGTGGACAAGTTATCAAAGCTTACGAAGGGCAGACTGGTGGTATTTTTCCCCGGAAGTTTTGAGAACGATAATTATCGTTTGCTCGATGCATACGATGGCTGGAATTATCTGGCGGTACCTATCACGGCGGAGACACGCATATAACTCGAGGAGTATAGTACATGAAAAACAGAGAAATTTATCAAAAAGACCCTTCAGTCCACAAGTTGGCAAATCAGGGTGTGGCCAGTGTTAATGATGATAAAACTGCCGAGGCTCTCGAAGTTCTCCGGTATGAACTTGAGACCTTTGTATGCGATGGTCAGTATGAAAAGGGCTTGGCCCATATTCTTGATACATTCATGAGAAATGTGAATCAGGCAGAACAACCCGGTGTGTGGGTTAGCGGGTTTTACGGTTCGGGTAAATCGCATCTGGTAAAGATGCTCAGAACGCTCTGGATCAATCAAACATTTCCAGATGGAGCAACTGCCCGCGGAATCGCGCATCTTCCACAGGAGATCAACGACAAGCTCAAGGAGCTGGATACTGAAGGGAAACGTCATGGTGGGCGGCATGCTGCGTCGGGAACACTCGGTGCAAGCGCTTCGGGAAGTGTACGCCTCGCGCTTCTGCGGGTTCTGTTTAAATCAGTGGGGCTTCCGGAGCGTTATCAACTGGGACGGTTTGTGTTATGGCTTAAAGACGAAGGGATATATGACGAAGTAAAACAGCACGTGGAGAAAGCTGGCGTTCCTTGGGATGAAGCTCTCGATAATTTCTATGTTTCAACAGAACTGCATGAATCTCTTATGGCGGCGAAGCCTGCTCTTTTCCAGTCGGCCAACACTTGCGCCTCGGCACTAATAAATCTATATCCCCATGTACAGGATATTTCCAGCGAGGAAATGTATACCGCAATCAAGAAAGCCTTGACCAAGGAAGGAAAATTTCCGCTCACGCTTGTTGTTCTCGACGAGGTTCAGCAGTTTATAGGTGAGGACGGTCAGCGTTCGCTTGATGTTCAGGAAGTGGTAGAGGATTGCTGCAAGAAATTCGGCGGGAAGCTCATGTTTATCGGTACGGGGCAGACGGCGGTTACGGGCACAAGCAATCTGAAAAAACTTGAAGGCCGTTTCACTGTGCGAGTGGAGTTGTCCGATGCTGACGTGGACAGCGTGATACGTAAAGTGATTCTGGCAAAGAAACCGGAAGTGAAAGCGCCTGTCGAGACCGTAATGAACAATAATATCGGAGAAATCTCACGGCATCTCTCCGGTACAGGGATTGCACACCGGCAGGATGATATCACGTTTTTCCCGCAGGATTATCCGATACTGCCTGTCAGGCGGAGGTTCTGGGAGTATGCCCTGCGCGTTCTTGATCAGACCGGAACGGATAGTCAGCTCAGGAATCAGCTCAGCATGATTCACAAAGCGATACAGACCAACCTTGATGAAGATCTTGGAACGGTGATTCCGGGTGATTATCTCTATTTTGAGACGGGCGAAAAGTTGATCCAGCATCGTATTGTTCCGAGGAAACTCTACGACAAGACAATGATTTGGATACAAGGTTCTGAAGATGAACGCCTTACTGCCCGCGCTTGCGCATTGGTTTTTCTGCTTAATAAACTTTCATCGTCCAATACCGAGCTTGGGATTCATACAACTGTGGATAGCATTGCAGATCTTCTGGTTGAAAATCTTGAGACAGGTTCCGGTACTCTCCGAGCGCGGCTTCCGGCATTATTGGATGGTTGTGAACTCATCATGAAGGTTGGTGACGAATACCGTATCCAGACTGAGGAAAGTTCTGCCTGGAATGACGATTATCAGAGCGAGTATTCACATCTTTCAAATGAGGCACACCGGATTGATGCCGAGCGGGATGACCGTATCAGGAAGCAATTCGCTTCGATTATCCAGCGCCTTAACCTTACACAAGGGGTGTCAAAAGTACCGCGAGATATTTCTATTACAACAGAGTCAAGGCTTCCATCAGATGCCGATGCTCGGGTGTGTGTATGGCTTCGGGACGAATGGTCTACCGATGCAGAATCCGTGCGTTCGGATGCGCGACAAGCGGGAAACCAGAGTCCGACGGTGTTTGTGTTTGTCCCGAAGCGATCCGGGGATGACCTCCGGCGTTATCTGATCGAGTATAAGGCGGCAATGAGTACTCTTGAAAAACGGAAGGGAACCAGTACCCCGGAAGGTTTGGAAGCCCAGGCCGCCATTGAAACGATACGGCAGACTGCAGACGGGAAAATCAACGAGCTTCTCGCTGATGCGTTTTCCGGTGCGCGGGTGTTTCAGGGCGGCGGGAATGAAATTACTGCAATCGATTTGCGCGAGGCAATCAGCGAAGCTGCAGAGAATGCGCTCGGCCGTCTCTATCCACAATTTAGTCTTTCAGATCATGTAGGCTGGGCAAAGGTATACGAGAATGCCAGCAAAGGAGCGCCCGACGCGCTAAAAGCAGTAGGTTCTAATGATGAGCCTGCTCAGCATCCAGTCTGCAAGGCAATCCTTTCTCTGATTGCGGGGGGAAAGACCGGCACAGCCATCCGTGAGTATTTTGAAGGCAAGGGGTATGGCTGGTCCCGGGATACTGTCGACGGGGCTCTTCAAGTTCTTTTGATTGCAACGCTTGTACGTGCGCAGGATGATCGTGGAAAAGTACTTGATCCCAAAGAACTTGAACGCAAGGCTTTGGGCAAGGTTATGTTCAAGATCGAATCAACAGTAATAACCGTTCCCCAGCGGATCGCGATTCGGAAACTCTTCCAGAAAGAACCGCTCAAGATTCATGTCAGTCCGAACGACGAATTAACCCATGTGCAGCAGTTTGTGCAGAAGATGAACGAGCTTGCCGACAGTGCAGGTGGCGAAGAGCCAAAACCGGTACGCCCGGACACCAGAATCCTTGAAGCAATCCGAACCGCCGCCGGTAATGAGCAATTACTTGCGGTTTACAACACCCGGGATGACTTAGAGCGTATGATTGATGATTGGCAAGAAACCGCAGAACGTATAAAGGAACGATGGCCGGAATGGATAGAAGCAAAGAGATTGGCAAAACATCTTGACTCTCTCGAAAATGCGGAAATCTATCTTGCACAGATCCAGACAATTGAGAAAGAACGGCAGCTTTTGAGTGATCCGAATCCTTTTACGCCTCTTGTTTCCGGAATGGTACAGGTTCTCCGGAGTGAATTGAATTCGATTAAAGCTCAATGGGATGAAGAATGGAAGAAGCGGGAAAATGTTCTGGAGAATGATACTAACTGGAAGCAACTTGAACCGGAGCAAAAATATGATCTACGCTCCCGAAATCAGCTGATAGAAAAGGCCGTTCCGGTCATTGCCGTTGACTCAACTGCTTCAATTCTCGCGACGCTCGACACCTATTCGGTAAACGCGCTCCATGACCGGCTTGCTGCACTGCCCGGCCGCTACGCAACTGTATCGCAAGGTGCTGCGACGTTGCTCGAACCAAAGGCACAATTTATTTCCTTCACTAGCTCAACCATTAAAACAGAAGCTGAGTTCGACGCATGGATCGCAGATAAAAAGAAGGAAGTACTTGCCGCTCTGAAGAACGGTCCGGTAGTGATTAAATAAATGGAGAGTGCAATGCAAGCCCTGGACAA
>MWCL01000002.1 GCA_002070025.1 Spirochaetes bacterium ADurb.Bin215 | reverse complement strand
CGTCGAACACCGGACGGTGAGTTCCCGGCTTCCCCGAACGAGAAAGAATCCCCTGTTTCCAGTGAACTATCTTGATCGTGAAATACGGAAGAACTCGGCGGCGCATTGTCGGGAGACGGTCCGGGGAGACCGGGAGGCAGGAATGACGATGGCGCGGATGGTGATAACGCTCGGATACCACACCTTCCGCAAGCCCTACCGGATTGACAACCGGGTGGCGAGGGCGGAAACGAAGACGCATGCGGACATGGTCGGGCTTCTTGCAGCGAAAGAGGCCCGAAACGCATTCGAACGGCTATACACGAAGCGGCATGTGTGGACTCATCAGGTGCAGCAGGCTGAGTGGATGGAAGAAATCTGGCTGAGAAGAAAGAAAAACCCGCCGGTTGTGTGTTTCCGGACGGGTGTGGTACCCGAGAAGGGTCAGCCGGGCAACGGTTGGGTCGCCCGGCATCTTGTGGTGTGAGGATCTTTTCTGCTACCTGGTTTCAACAATTTCGGTAGCAGTATAGTATAATCCTATTCAATGAAAGGAGTAGCCATGGATAAAGCCACCCTCACCATCAACAACGAAACCTTTGACCTTCCCGTTATCACCGGAAGCATGAATGAAAAAGCAATTGATATCTCGGAATTACGCAAAAAATCAGTGTATATCACGTTAGATCCCGGTTATCAGAATACCGGGAGTTGTCTCAGCGATATAACCTTTATTGATGGCGAAAAGGGTGTCTTGAAGTATCGGGGAATAGATATAGAAGTTCTTGCTGAAAAATAGTCATTCATTGAA
Organism: Spirochaetes bacterium ADurb.Bin215; assembly: GCA_002070025.1. Lineage (GTDB taxonomy): Bacteria > Spirochaetota > Spirochaetia > Treponematales > Treponemataceae > Teretinema. Next base: position 71,575 of record MWCL01000002.1, on the reverse strand, counting down.
ACAGCGTATCTTCTCATTTACGGAAAGCTCCCGACCAGGGACGAACGGACCTGTTTTTCGGATCTTCTTACCCAGAACTCTCTGCTCCATGAGGACATGATTACTTATTTTGACGGTATGCCGACCGCAGCGCACCCCATGGCAATTCTCAGTTCAATGGTAAACTCTCTCGCTATTTATTATCCCCAGTATTTTGTCGACGAGGATAGTGAGGATCTTTATCAGCTCATGGCTGCACGTTTGATTTCAAAGATCAGGACAATAGCTGCTTTTTCTTACAAGAAATCCGTAGGTGAACCGTTTGTCTATCCTCGTCATGATCTCAAGTATTGTGCGAATTTTCTGCATATGATGGTTAACTCTCCGGTCAGGCCGTATGTCCCTGATTCTGAAGAAGAGAGGATTTTGAACATGCTCCTGGTCCTGCACGCTGATCATGAGCAGAATTGCAGTACTTCAACGGTTCGTCTTGTGGGAAGTTCACGGGTCAATCTTTATTCGTCGATTGGTGCGGGTATTTGTGCGCTGTGGGGACCGCTCCACGGAGGAGCCAATCAGGAAGTTATCGAGATGCTCGAGAATATCCATGATTCCAACATGTCTGTTGCGGATGTTATCGCGGATGCGAAGAATCCGGAAAAGCGGTTCCGGTTGTCCGGGTTCGGGCATCGGGTGTACAAGAATTATGATCCCCGGGCGAGAATTCTCAAGAAAGCATGCGCCGATTTCATGAAAAATCGTCATATTTCCGATCCTCTTCTCGAGATTGCGCTGGAACTGGAAAACGCGGCACTTTCTGATGACTATTTTATTGAGCGGAATCTGTATCCCAATGTTGATTTCTACAGTGGTATTATCTACCGGGAACTGGGTATTCCGTCAAATATGTATATGGTTCTGTTCGCCATGGGGAGAATGCCGGGATGGATAGCCCAATGGAAGGAGATGCATGATACCAAACCGTTCAAGATTGGGCGGCCCCGGCAAATTTATACCGGATTAACTGATGCGGTGTATCAGCCTTCTTCCGAAAGGTCCTGATCATTCCGGGAACTTTCCTCTGTTGTCTTGAAGATTTGGCCAAAGCATAGTATCCTTATTTCTGTACTGTGCTTGGAGGTTTTATGGCTAGTGTCGATACGCAGTTCCAGCTTGTGACGTTTCAGCTTGGCGATGAGTTGTACGGTGTTGATATTATGGACGTCAAGGAGATCGTTAAAATCCAGGATGTGCGTACGATTCCCAATGCTCCGTATTATGTTGAGGGAATTTTTAATCTCCGCAGCGAGATTATACCCATCATCAATCTTCACAAGCGGTTTCATCTCAAGAAAGCCCAACTTGAAGAGGGTGACGAGTTCCTCGGCGGTTTCATTATTCTCAATATCGAAGGCAACAAGATAGGCATTATCATTGATCGTATTGCGCGTGTTGTCATGATTCAGCGTGATGATATCCAGCCGCCGCCGCAGATGATCAGCGGTATCGGCGCTGAATATATCAATGGTGTTGTTCGTCAGGAAGAGGGGTACCTCATCGTTCTTGACATTCGTCGCCTTTTTGATCCGAAAGAATTGCAAAAGCTCGTCAGTCTGTAATTAAATCCTGTATAATGTGTTTGGAAAAAAATGAAACTACCTGTATATAGCTCAACGATTCGTAGAAAAGAAATGGATGCGGTTTTAACCACCATGGTTTCAGAAAAGATCGGTCCGGGTGAAATGAACCAGAAACTGTCCCAGTTCGCGCGGGAGCTTTTCGCTTCCGAGGGAGCGGCGGCTTTTCGGAGTACGGCCATCGCGTTGCGGTATGCGCTTCGCGCGCTTGATTTGCCCGCGGGTTCCGGGGTCATTGTGTCGGCTCTGGCGCCGTTTTGGCAATATCAGGCGGTACGCGATCTTGGTTTCGAGCCGGTTGTTGCCGACGTTGATCCGGATACCGCGCTGCTCACACCCTCGACAGTAGAAGTTGCGGTCAGCCAGGGTGGGCGGGTCATTCTGGTCCATGAATCTCTCGGGTTTCTGCCGGATCTTCCGGGTCTTCTGGCTTTGAACATCCCGGTTATCGAGGATGTATCCCAAAGTATCGGCGCTACACTGGGCGGCAAACAGGCAGGTTCATTCGGAACATTTTCCATAATCGGGCTTGAGGAAACTGACTATTTAACCGCGGGTGGCGGTGCGCTTCTTCTCGCGCCGGACAGGCGCAACGCGGTTGTTCTCAAGCGGTTATGCGACGAGGGGCCGCTTACGGATGTTTTGCCCGATATCAATTCCGCCCTGGGGTTTGTGCAATTGAAGGAAATGAGCCGGAATACGGAAATGCGCGCCGAAATTGCTTCGGCTTATACGCGGGCGCTCATGCAGAGTCGTCATAGAACCTTGTTGCCGCAGGGTGAAAGTACCAACGCGGTGTATTCGTTTCCGGTGGTTCTTTCGAGCGGTTTCAAGGAAGTTAAACAGTATACATCCCGGAAAGACATCGAGATCGATCCGGTTTTTGAGTCATCAATCGCCGGCAAACTGGGGGAATCGCTCGAAGGGTGCATCAACGCGAAGTCTTTGTTGATGCGGTGTGTCCTTTTCCCCTTGTATCCACGTCTCGGGAACGCAAATGTCGCGAAGATATCCAAGGTGCTCGCGACGTTGCCCTGATCCAGGAGGGGGCATCCATGCGAAAAGCGATCGCTATAGTCAACACGGAAAAACCAGAATCCCGGCGTATTGCTTCAGAAATTCGTTCTGAACTTCTAGCCAAAAACGTCTCTTGTGACATATATACTTTTGACGGTATTTCGGATTCCAATCCCTTCGATGCCTGTGATTTTGTCATTACGCTCGGCGGTGACGGTACGGTCCTGTATGCGGCGCGCAACTGTTCACGGGCGGGTATACCCATTTTTCCCATAAATCTTGGCGAGTTCGGATTTATTGCGGGTATTCAGCCGGGGGACTGGAAGGCTCCGCTGTCAGCGTTCCTTGACGGTGCTTTGCGCACCAGCGAGCGGATGATGTTGTCAGCCCGGGTCGAGCGGAATGGTTCGGTTGTCTTTTCCTGCGACGCGCTCAATGACGCGGTTATTTCTGGCAGCGGTATCGCCCGTATTGTGCATCTTTCCATTTCATTCGATGGGGTATCCTTCGGATCGTACAAGGCCGACGGTATCATCATGGCGACGCCGACCGGTTCAACCGCGTACGCGGCTGCGGCCGGCGGTCCCATTCTTGCACCGGATCTTGACGCTTTTGTTCTTGCGCCGATTTGCGCGTTTTCGCTTTCAAATCGACCGATTGTCCTGCCGTCTACCGGTATCATGGCCATAACGGTTGAACCAATGCGGCATGAGTCCGCGATCATTACGCTGGATGGTCAGGAAGTGTTCCCGTTGAAGGAGGGCGATACGGTCTATATCGAGAAAGCACCCCGTTCGGCGCTCCTGATCGGGTGTGAAACTGATGTTGTGTATACTGCGCTCCGTTCCAAACTGAACTGGTCCGGTGCGCCGGTAGTGTCGGACGCTGGAGGCTCCAATGCTTGAGGATTTGACGGTCAAGGATTTCGCGCTTATCGATTCAGTTTCTCTCGAATTTTCGCGCGGCTTTTCCATTTTGACCGGTGAAACCGGCGCGGGAAAATCGATCCTGATCGGTTCTCTTACGTTTCTTCTCGGTGGCAAAGCAAGCATGGACTTGATACGGACCGGTGCCGACGAGGCCCGGGTATCCGGAACGATTTTCCTTGAACCCAATGCCCGCTCTGCGCGGGAATGGCTCAGTGATCATGGTATTCAGCCGGAAAATGATCGGGTGCTTTTACGCCGTGCCTTGCGGACAAATGGCAAGAGCGCGAGCTGGATAGAAGATACGCCGATTACCCGGGCCGAGTTGGTGGAATTTACCTCTCTGCTCGTTGACATTCATGGTCAGCATGAGCATCAGTCCCTGTTACGGATTGAGGAACACCGGCGTTTTCTTGATGCTTTCGCAGGTATCGAGGATGAGGTTCGTGCGTTTACGGCGTACTATTCCGAACTGGCGGCGAAACGCAAGCTGCGGGACGAAATGAGTACGTCGGAGAAGGAACGTGCAGAAAAAGCGGAGCTCTTGCGCTTCGCAATCGATGAAATAACGGCGGCGAAACTTTCACCTTCCGAAGAGGATGATCTTTCCGCCGAGGAACAGCGTCTTTCTCAGCATGAAAAACTTTTTGCCGTACTGGAACAGCTCACCGAGTCCCTGTCGGCGTCCGACGGCAGTGTACCAAAGTTGAACCGGGCCCGGTCCCATCTGGAAACGATTTCTTCTATTGATCCTTCGCTCTCGCCGCTTCTTTCCCGTCTTGAAAGTGCGTATTACGAGCTCGATGACATCGCGGATTCACTCCGTCAGTACCATGCAGGGCTTGCGTTTGATCCCTCACGTCTCGAGTTCATACAGGAACGGCTTTCGGTCATATACAAGCTCAAAAAAAAATACGGTGCTACCGTTCCTGATGTTATCGCGTATGTCGAATCCGCGGAGACCCAGCTCGTTCAGCTTGAAAGCTGGGAGTCAAACCGGAAGCAGGTAGAGCAGGAGATTGCGGATCTTGAGCGTACGGTCTATCGTGCCGGTACGCTCCTTTCGGAGAAACGTCGTCAGGCGTCTGAAGCGCTGGAAAAACAGGTTGAAGAGATTCTCGGAAGCCTCGGGATGGTTTCGACCCGGTTCCGTGTACAGATTACTCTTCGTGAGGGTACGGATACCATGCAAAAGTCCGGTCCGTACGGGTTTGATACGATAGAGTTCATGATCAGTCCGAATGCCGGTGAACCGCTCCGGCCGCTCGTAAAGATTGCCTCCGGCGGTGAGCTTTCCCGCGTCATGCTTGCACTGAAAACCGTTTTGGCTGCCGCGGACGAGGCGGGAACCCTCATTTTCGATGAAATTGATACCGGAATCGGCGGTGAAGTGGCTTTATCAGTCGGTGCCCACCTCAAGGCGCTTTCCGCGGAAAAACAAATAATCTGCATAACACATCTGGCGAGTATCGCTGTTCGTGCCGATAATCAGATAAAGATAGAAAAGACGGTTCAGTCAGGCAAGACGGTTACCCGTGCCTTTCCGGTATCAGGTACCGGACGGGTTGAGGAAATTGCGCGGATGCTTGCCGGAGACGGAATGAGCGCCGCTTCGGTTCAGCACGCGGAAGAATTGTTGTCGAGGTATGCCGTCTAAGAAAAAACGAGGAGTCCGAACATGGCGAAAGTAACCGAATCGGCACGTCAGGCGTACGTAGAGCAGGTCGCCGGCTATCAGCAACAGATAGATGCGCTGTTGATCCGTGAGAAAAACATGTTGAACATGATCGAAAAGGATCCGAACGGGGCCTCGTACAAACGGCTCATGCTGACGGATGAAATGTTGTATCTGACCACCTTGTATCTCGCAAAACATTATCTTTCCGTTACCGATCTCGGCGTTAAAAACGAGGATGCGCTTAACGACGCGCGAAAGACGCTCTACAAAGCGGTCATTTATCTCGAAGAAGTGGTCACCAATTACATCGACGCCGCGTTTTCAGAATACGAGGACAAGGTAGCCGAAATACGCAATCTCCCGGAATCAAAACGGTATTACCTCGTACGCAAGCTGGGACTTGCCATCCGCCTGGTGGTCGACGCATATGGAGACAATACCAAGTGGCGTTGGACTTTTGTCGAGCTTGAAGCGCGTTTTGCCGCTGTTGCGAAGAATATTCTGGATTTGAAATCCGCGTCCAAAAACGGTCTTGATCCTCATTCTCCCGAATATGACGATACGGTCTATCATCTTCGTCTGGTCAAGCGTCTGCTTCAGCAGGCCGCAGATCGCTATCGTGAAAAATACGAGCTTTCCACCGGCCGGATGGACGATTTCCGGCTTGCCATCAATTATCTGCTCGCCCTTCGCCGTATTCATATCATTCTGGGAGAAACGGCGGAGGCGGAGGAAATGAAACGCAAGGCGGAAATCTGGAAAGAAAAAATGGAAAAGGACCACAAGAAGCAAGAGGCCGAACGAAAGTGACGAAACGCACGGTTATCCTTGATGTTGATACCGGCCATGATGACGCCGTTGCCATAATGATGGCGGGACGGAGCAGGACGCTCCGTCTCGACGCGGTAACAGTTACCGCGGGGAACCAAACCCTGGACAAGACGCTCAGGAATACCCTGAATGTTTGTTCGGCGCTTTCCCTCAAGGTACCGGTGTATCCCGGCATGCGCGGTCCGCTCTTGCGGCCTCTTGAACCGGCACCGCTCATTCACGGTGAGTCGGGGCTCGACGGGCCCAAATTCCCCGAATGCACCCTCGAAAGCCGCAAGGAACACGCGGCGGTTTTTCTGGCAAGACGTATCATGAAAGCGCCTGCGGGAACCATTACGGTGGTCGCGACCGGACCGCTGTCAAATATTGCCATGGCCCTGCTTCTTGAACCGTCCATCGCCAAACGGATGCGTGAACTCGTCATAATGGGCGGCGCGGTCGGTTGGGGAAACATTACTCCTGCCGCTGAATACAATTCATACGCTGATCCCGAGGCCGCCCGCATTGTGTACGCGAGCGGTGCGTCCATAACGCTCATTCCCCTCGACGTTACCCGTACAGTTACCCTGACAAAGGAGCGTCTGGCGCATTTATCGCGCATTCCCGGGAAGGGCGCCGAGCTCTTTACGGCAAGCATGACCTGTTATTCTGCGGCCTGTGCCAAGTACATCGGCGAAAGCGCTTCCATGCATGATCCCTGTTGCATTGCCTGGCTGGAAAAACCGGACCTGTTTACAACAGAAAAAAAGTTCGTATCCGTTGAAACGGAAGGTACCCTGACCCGGGGGGCCACGGTAGTGGATCACACCGGGGTGCTAAAAAAGGATCCGAACGCGCGGATCGCCCTTACAATCGACGCGCAACGGTTCTGGGATCTTCTCGAAGCAGCGCTTCAACGGTATCAAATGTTGGCATAGCTCCCTGGGCGCCGTCGCCGGTTACCGAGATGGCCGCGGCCGCATTCGCGAACCGGAGGGTTTCTGCCACCGGCAGGTCCATACCCAGTCCCGCGGCAAAGGCCGCGTTGAACACGTCTCCCGCCGCGGTGGTATCCCGCGCGTTCACCCTGAACGTCGGACAAAAGAACTCATCCTGTTCATCGAAATACCAGACTCCGGTAGACCCGGCTTTGATAATCACGGCTCGTGTTCCCATTGTGCGGAGTTTCTCCGCAGCGGACCGGGCGGTACGGTCCGAATCGGGAAAGATACCGGTAAAGGAGCGGGTTTCACTCTGGTTCGGCGTAACGGCATCGATCAGCGACCACAGGCCGGAGTCAAGGGGTATCGCCGGAGCGGGGTCCAGCATGATGAAGCAGCCGGTTTCGGCCAGGGCTTCAATGATCGCGGTTACGGCGGGAAGGGGTATTTCGAGCTGGAGAAGGCAGCACAACCGCGCGGGGTCATCCAGTGATGCCCGCATGGTTTCAGCGATTTCACCGGCCCATGCCGGGGTACAGCAGCCGTTCGCACCCGGAACCACCACGATGCGGTTGTTCGCTTCGTCGTCAATTTCAATGAGGGCCATGCCGGTATGGCTTTCAGCAGTGTCGACAAGGCGGGTATCCACTCCATTTGATTCGAGATTTTCTTTCGCCCGTCTGCCATCATCATCGTTGCCCCGTTTTCCCGCGAAATATACCGGTTTGTCGCTTCCGGCGAGCAGACGGCCCAGGGCCACCGCCTGGTTCGCGCCTTTACCGCCAAACGCCCGTGAAAATGATGTTCCGGTTACGGTTTCACCCGGAACGGGCAGGACGGGAAGGCGGACATTGTAGTCAGTATTGATACTGCCGGCGACAAGGTACATGTCAAACATGTTATGGTGCTCCTTTCTCTTGAGTTATCGCAGGAAAGCAATTATACTCAACATTGTGGGCGCGGCATTCCGCCGCGTCAAGAAAAATCAGGAGGCCTTATGAAAAAGATACTGGCGTTTGCGCTCGTTGTGCTCATGGCGTTTTCCCTCTTCGCGGCCGGCGGTCAGGATGCCGCTGCCAATGACGATCGTCCGACAATCCGGCTCATTACCGATGCTACCGGTATTGACGACAAGTCGTTCAATGCTGCCGCATGGCGCGGAATTCTCTCCTTCTACGGCGACACCTGGGATAACCAGAAAAGCCGCGGCGTGAAGTACGATGTGGTTACCTGTCAAACCCAGGACCGGTACATTCCTACCCTGAAGCAAGCTTCAGATGAAGGCTATGATCTCATCTGTGTTACCGGCTTTACTTTCGCTGATGCTCTTGGCGAAGTAGCTCCCCTGTATCCCGATCAGAAATACATGATCGTGGACGTTGACTGGGTCGCACTGCCGAATGTCATGCAGTTCACCTTCGCCGAACACGAAGGTTCCTACCTCGTCGGTGTGATTGCCGCGCTCAAGGCAAAAGCAGACGGCATCAAGAATCCTAAATTCGGCTTTATCGGCGGTGTTCCCGGCGCGGTTATCACCAAATTCGAAGTCGGGTACGTACAGGGTATTCTTTCCGTAACTCCCGAAGCCGAGATCGTCGACTACTATGCGAACGACTGGGGCAAGCCCGAACTGGCAAAAGCCCAGGCCAAAAACTGGTATGATTCCGGTGTATACGCCATCTATTCAGCGGCCGGCGGAACCGGTAACGGTACCATCGCCCAGGCCAAGGAATACCGCAGCCAGGGACGCAACGTATGGGCCATCGGTGTCGATTCCGACCAGTATGAGGAAGGAGTATATACGGACGGAGAATCCGCCGTACTGACCTCCATGCTCAAGAAGGTTGAGGCGTCCACGGAATATGCCCTCAAGTCCGTTCAGGACGGTACCTACGAATCCAAGGTCGTCGTACTGGACATGAAGGCCGGCGGTGTGGGGTATTCTTCCCGCAACAAGGCGCTCGGTTCCGACATCGTCGGCGAAGTCGAGAAAATCAAGCGCGACGTTATCAACGGCAAAATCAAGCTGTACGCGACCTACCGCGAAGCGCTTGCCGCCAAGGCGGTTCCCGCCGGACTCGGAGCCAAGGATAATTGATTTCTGATCGTTAGTACGGGCTGTCCGGTTGCAATACACCGGACAGCTCTTTTTTTGCACTGTATCCCGCAAGGAGAAACCAATGGAATCTGCAGCGATAGAGTTGCGCGGAATAACCAAGATATTTCCCGGTGTGGTGGCGAATGACCACATCAATCTGACTGTTCTTGACAATGAGGTCCACGCCCTGCTCGGAGAAAACGGCGCGGGCAAATCGACGCTCATGTCGGTTCTTTTCGGCATTTATGACCCCGACGACGGTACCATCCGGGTACGGGGCGAGGAAGTGGAGATCAAGGATCCCAACGCGGCAACCCGTCTTGGTATCGGCATGGTACACCAGCACTTCAAACTGGTGCATAACTATACCGTAACCGAAAACATTATCCTGGGGATGGAATGTACGCACCGTTTTGGAATGCTTGATCTGGCGGCGGCCGAAAAGCGGGTCGCCAAACTTTCAGAGCAGTACGGGCTCAGCGTTAACCCGACCGATAAAATCGAAGACATCAGTGTCGGCATGCAGCAGCGGGTTGAAATCCTCAAGACCCTCTATCGGGACGCGCAAATTCTCATTCTGGACGAGCCAACCGCCGTCCTTACGCCCCAGGAAATAGACGAACTCATGGACATTATCCGGCGGCTCAAGAGCGAGGGTAAAACCGTCATCCTGATCACGCACAAGTTGCGCGAGATAAAGGAAGTTGCGGACCGCTGTACCGTCCTCCGCCGGGGAAAGAGTATAGATACGGTTACGGTTGCCGATGTGAGCGAAGAACAGCTTGCAGAAATGATGGTAGGCCGCGCCGTCCGTTTCGATATTGACCGGGAGCCGGCCAAACCGGGAGAAACGCTTCTTGAATTGAGGAACATCTCGGTAAAGAACAGCCGCGGCCTCATCGCCGTAAAAGATATTTCCCTTTCGGTCCGCTCAGGAGAAATCCTGGGTATCGCCGGTGTGGACGGAAACGGCCAGACTGAACTTATTTACGGCATAACCGGCATGCTTCCTCTTGAATCGGGTTCAATACGTATCCGGGGAAAGGATATTGCTTCCCTTTCAATTAAAGGACGCATCGCAGCCGGGCTCGGGCATATTCCGGAAGACCGGCAGCGGCACGGGCTTGTCATGGATTTCAGCATCGCTGAAAACCTCGTAATAAAAAACTACGACCGCTCGCCGTATTCCACACCGCTGGGCGTACTCGATTACGCGGTCATGTATGATCACGCGGAAAAACTTATCGGTGAATATGATATCAGGGCCGGCGAGGGTCCGCTCATGCCGGTCAAGAACATGTCCGGCGGCAATCAGCAAAAAGCCATCATCGCGCGCGAGATCGATCTCTCTCCCGATGTGCTCATCATTGCCCAGCCGACCCGTGGTCTGGATGTCGGCGCGATAGAATACATCCGGAAACGGATTGTCGCAGAGCGGGACAAGGGCCGGGCGGTTCTCCTCGTATCCTTTGAACTGGACGAGATAATGAATCTCTGCGACCGCATCGCCATCATTTCACACGGAGAGATTGCGGGCATTTTCAATGAAGGCGAGGTTAATGAACAGGAGATCGGCTTCATGATGGCCGGTTCAAAACGGGAGAAGCAAACGGAGGAAACAGTTTCATGAGTACGGACAAAAAACGACGAACAATCCGCGAGCTTCTCATGACATCCGACGGAGCGCTTTCGGTCCTGGTGGTTCTGCTCGGATTCCTGTGCGGGACCATACTAATCGTGATAGTCGGGAGAAACCCCGCCGGCATGTACAAGGCAATCCTGCAGGTACTCACCGGATACAATCTTGATCGCAACCGGTTTTATATCCGGTATGTGGGCGAGTGGCTTGCGCAGTCAATGCCCTTCATACTTTGCGGTCTTTCCATGGGATTCGCCGCGCGTTGCGGCCTCTTCAATATCGGCGGTGAAGGGCAGTATGTCGTCGGACTCACCGTTGCCCAGTTCGTGGCTATTCTGGGACCGCAAATTCCCGGCGTACACTGGTTTGCTGCGCTCCTGCTCGCCGTTCTCGCGGGGGCATTCTGGGGTGCCATCGTCGGGTTTCTCAAGGCGAAATACCAGGTATCTGAAGTCGTCGCCACCATCATGCTCAACTACATAGCATTATATGCGTCGCGGATTCTCGTCATGCGGATCCCCGGCACCAATACCTATCGGACGCCCTCGTTCCCTGAAACCGCGTTGCTTCGTTCGTCGGTTCTCGAGAAGCTGACCGGCGGGTCCATGCTGAATCTCGGCATTATCTTCGTGTTCCTCGCTGTTCTGGTGTACTGGTTCATCATGGAAAAAACCCGGACCGGTTTTGCACTCCGGGCGACCGGGTTCAACAAGGAAGCCGCCCGGGCGAGCGGTATTCCGGTAATTCGGAGCATCATCCTTTCCATGGCAATCGCCGGCGCATTCGCCGGTCTTGCCGGCGGTATCGTCGCACTGGGATCCTTCCGGTTCGGACGGGTTCTCGCGGGAAATGACGGATACGGCTTTGCGGGCATCGCCGTTGCTCTTGTGGGCAACAGCACCGCGTTCGGAACCATGCTTTCAGGTCTCCTGTTCGGCATGCTCGCGAGCGCACAGCCGCTCATGGAATCAAACCGGATACCGAAGGAAATCACGTTTATTATTCAGGGTCTTGTTGTCGTATTCATTGCAGTGCGTACCGGTATCAGGATTTTTATCAGATATTCGCAAAGAAAGAAGGTAGTACAGGAGGTAGTTGACCATGAATGAGCTTCTTGGCAAGATTCCGACCATTCTCATGCTTGTCTCTCCCATCCTGATTACGGCTACCGGGGGAATGATTTGTGAGCGATCCGGTGTGGTGAATATCGCGCTCGAAGGGCTCATGGTGTTCGGCGCGTTTGCCGCAGCCACCGTGCACTTTTTCCTGGAACCGGTGATGGGAGCTCAATCCATCTGGATAGCCCTCACCGCGGGGGCCCTGTTCGGCATGCTGTTCTCGTTAATACACGCATTTGCGGCCATTTCACTCAACGCAGACCAGACCGTTTCAGGTACCGGTATCAATCTCCTTGCGACCGGCGTGACCATCTTCCTCTCGCAAATCCTGTTCAGAATGGACCGGACCCGTCAGTTCCGTCTCGGCATGATGCCGGGTCCCGGGGGAATATATCCCACCGCGTTCATCGCACTCGCGGTAATTGCCCTGACCTGGTTCATGCTCTACAAGCGTCCGTTCGGTCTCAGGCTCCGGGCCTGCGGGGAAAACCCGCATGCGGCCGCGTCGGTCGGGGTGAATGTGAGAAACATGCGGTATACCGCTGTTCTTTTGTCCGGTATTCTTGCCGGTCTCGCGGGCGGCTGTCTCGTTCTCACCACGAATACACAGTTCAATTCGACCACGGTGAACGGACATGGATTCATCGCGCTTGCGGTTGTATCGTTCGGACGATGGAAGCCGCTCGGCATAACGGGTGCCTCGCTTCTCTTCGGTACGGCCCTCGCGTTCTCGATCATCGCTACCGACTTTACGTTGTTGCGGAGTCTGCCCACCGAAATATTCAATATCATGCCGTACGCGATTACGCTTCTTACCCTGGTCATATTCAGCGGCAAGGACTACGCGCCCCGTTCTGCGGGCAAACCCTACGAGAAGGGCGCAAGTTGAAAACTGCCGTGAATGGTCCGTTCTCGCGGGAAATGGTTCTCAAGCTCTTTGAGGCCTTTTCCATTGAACGGTGGAATGATCTGGTCCGGCCCTTCGAGGTTGTGGAGATGGACAAGGCTGCGCAGACTGCGGTCCTTGCCTATGTTCTGGGAAAGCTTGAGGAAGACCGGGGAAATGCGGTTGACTGGGACCGTGTTATCTATGCACTCTTTTTCGATCTTCTGCGCAAGATTGCCCTGAGCGATATAAAGTCCCCGGTTCAGCGGATGCTCCGGACCGAATACCCCCACGAATATGCGAAATTGAACGGGTGGATAGTCGAGGGCTATGCGGCGCTTCTTGGCCAGGGCCCGCTCCTTGATGCCCTTTCGGCGTATCTGCAGTCAGCTGATGAAAACAGGGATACTACCTGGCGGATCATGCGCGCCGCCCACAAGTACTCCGCCATCCGCGAGCTTGAAATGATAGCACGGGTAAATGAACCGTTTCGGGTTGAACCGATCAGCAGACAGCTCGCGGCTGAACTGGCGGAATTCGCCGATCTGGCCGGAGTTTCAGAAATTTACGGGCATGGAAAACTGTATCAATTCATTACCAAGATTGAACAGCTCCGGTTTCAGACACGCTGGAACCAGACGCCGCGGGTTCCCCGGACCAGTGTGCTCGGTCATTCGTTCTTTGTTGCGACCATGGTGTTGCTCATGGGTGAATCCCTCGGATTTTGCCCGGCCCGCCGGTACAACAACTTTTTTTCCGCGCTCTTTCATGACCTTCCCGAAGCGGTAACCAGGGACATCATTTCGCCGGTAAAACAGGCAACCGATCACCTCTCCGCTATCGTAAAAAGAATCGAGGATCGAGTTGTCGAGAAGGAATTATTGCCCCTCATGCACGACTGCTATCGAGATGAGCTGGTATTTTTTACGGCCAATGAATTCGAGAACCGCATAATCGACAACACGGGACATACCGCATTTGTGTCATTTGACGATTTGCAGGGACCGTATAATGATGTGCGGTTCAAACCGGTCGACGGACGCCTCATACGGGCCGCGGATCATATTGCGGCTTTTGTGGAAGCGGACAGCTCCATTTCCTACGGTATTACCTCGGTACATCTCCGGGACGGAAGAAACAAGATTCTATCGCTGTATCCCGATCCCACCGTCATCAACGGTCATGATATCGGCTCGTTTTTTGCCTCTTTCTCCCGGGACGGGTAACGGAAATCTAGTCGAGAATCGTAATCTCCACCCGACGATTCTGGGCGCGTCCTTCCGCGGTACTGTTATCCGCGACCGGGCGGGTTCCCCCGTAACCGGTGAAAATGCACTGGTCTTCCGGAATCCCCCGGCGGGAAAGTTCCCGAATGATCCGTTCGGCGCGTTCAACGGACAGCGCCTTTTCTCCCGCGGGATTTCCTACATCCGCGGTATGTCCTTCCACAAGAAAACGTCCTCCGGGAATGGCTCGCAGGGTTTCGGCAATAGCGTCGAGCCGCCATGCTTCTTCGGGAAGAATATCGGCGCTGTCCGCCACAAAGCGGATATCCCGCAGTGAAAGACGGACGCCCTGTTCGGTTTCCTCCATCATGAATGGAGCGGCAGCGGACGCTCCGTCCGTCGCAGCATCCTCCGGGAGACCGCCGCGGGGATTCGCGACCGCTGGCGGTTCACGGCCTGCGGCGGGCAGGTCTTCTCCGGAAGGTTTTTTCCCGGGTTGCGGCGGAGTGTCCCGCAACGAAAAGGTTTCGCGTGACGGTTCGGCGACGCCGTAGGGAGCGGCTGCCCGGATAATGGCCGCGCGGTCTACTGGCGCGGGAACCTCCCCGAAAACCGCCGTACTTCCCCGGTATCGGACGGATGATCCGTCAGCATAGAAAAACGTTTCATCCTGAATGTCGAGCATGAGAACCATGGCGCCGCTTTCACGGGCGATCAGTATATCGATATCATGAGTGCCGGTGGCCGATTCGAGATCCGCATCGTCGCTTCGCAGTTTGCGAAACTTGTTGATGCGCGTTGCGTATTTGGCCTTGATCCGGAAGACATCGTGTCCCTTATACTGTTCCTCGCCCACAAATTCGTAGGCAACCTGTATGGGCATCCTGGTTGTTTTGCCGGAGTTGCGCGGATCGATGATCCGGAGGGATTCTCCCTCCCAGCGGTCTCCCGGTACTACGGGATCGGCGGGAAGAAGCGGAAAGTTCCTGAGTCGCGGATAGCCGGAATCGGTTTCCTTGATGGTCATCCTGCCGTCGGATGCAAGGATAAACGAAACGGGGTGAACATCATCAAGACCTTGTGCAGAGTTACGCATGTCCCGGAGCGTTTCTTCAAGTACATAGCAAAAACCGGCAAACCGGCTTGTCCGTCCGCCTGCCGGTTCGGCGGTAAGGGTGGTCCTGGTTTCCCGGTGTGTCAAACCGATATACTTTCCGTTGCGGTATTGCGACCAGTTTGACCGCTCTACCTGATACCACTTCCCGGTCATTGACTGGGCAATGCTGACCGGTTCCGCCGGGCACGGAAGGGTTGATTGCGCTGCGAACAGTAGAATTGCGGAAACAGCGAGAAAATTCTGCCTCATAATTGTCAATTATATCATTTTTTATATAAAAATGTGCTACTATGAGGAACAAGAAGTACTGCAGGAGTAAGCATGAAAAAGGTTGAGATTTTTCCTGAGGCAATGTTTGCGAGTCTGATAGACATTCCCATGTTTTCACAAATAGACCGGACGGATCTTGATGATCTGCCTGCAATTTGCGATTTGTACTCCTACGAAAGCGGGGAGAAAATAATCGTGGAAGGCCAGGTATCAACCAGCATATTCACCCTGCTGTCCGGTGAGGTTGAAATACTCAAGAAGGGCCATGAGAAAGATGAAATCAAGATAAATACCCTGACCATGGGCGCCACATTTGGAGAAACGTCCATCTTCAAAAACGAGCCGAGTACCGCGACTGTCCGTGCCACGGACTTGTCCCTGGTTATGGCCTTGTCCCGTGACAAATTCACCACATACATCAATATGCACCCCCGCGCGGGTTTGGTCATGATGACCTACATTGTCTTCGGACTTCTGGAAAAGCTTCGTTCGTCAAACGAACTGATTGCCCAGGACAAGGAATTCCTCGTCAGTTCCGACGATCTCGAGGCGATGAAGAGTCTTTTCCCGCCCACGGTGGATGAAATTCTGTCCTCCGGTCTGTAACTCTGTCAGGAATTCTTTCAGGACCGTATAAGGATTGGTGATGAAAACGCCGACAATCAAGCAGATGGACACCAGAAAAACTATACGGACAATGGCTCTGCCCCTCATCGTCATGTGTGCGTCATCGTTGCTGCATGCAGAGGATTTGATACACATACTCAAGCGGGGAGAAACCCTGTATGGAATAAGCCGGCAGTACAACGTTCCTGCGGATGCGATCATGGAGTACAACAATCTGGACAATCCCGACCGCCTCAGGGAAGGTCAGAAAATCCGCATCCCCGGGGTCTATACGGTCGCGCGCGGTGATACCCTGTACGGAATTGCCCGTCGCTTTTCCATCCCTGTAGAAGAACTTCTTTCGGCGAACAAACTTGCACGAAATTCCACCATCAGGATCGGCGATGTGTTGTATTTACCCGGCAAATCGTCCGGTGATTCAAAACCGGACAATCCCGTCGTGGTTACGGCAGCCCCGACCGTTCCGCTCGAAGATCCCCGCACCTACAAGACCGGAAAACTTGACAGTACCGTTATCTGGCCGGTTGAAGCCAGCGAGATAGCATATCTTTCCGGGAAGCTCTACGGTGTTTCCATTACCGCTGACCGGAACAGCGAGGTAAAGACAATCGCGTCCGGCACGGTTCTTTCAACCGGCCCGTACCGCGGCTTTGGTCAAGTGGTGTTCATACAGTCAAAGAACGGCTACATATATGTGTACGGCGGTTTGTCACGGATGAATGTACGCTCCGGGGAAAAAATTTCCTTTGGAGATTCGCTTGGAACACTCGGCGCCGATTCCCTGTCGGGGAAACCGCAACTGTACTTTATGGTGTACAACAAGGACAAGCCGGTTGATCCGGCAAAGGCTCCCCGGGGGTGAGTATTTCTTCCCGGACCGAACAGGACAACATGAAAACGGAAAAGACTGCGAACGGGAAAAAAAAGGAAAAATCCCCGGGCAAAAAGGCGGTGCGGCGAACTCCTGCAAAGAAGAAAGTGCCGGATCATGACGTCGATCCGCTTGCGTTGTATCTCAAGCAAATTTCCCGTTATCCGCTCCTGTCAATTGACGATGAACGCGAGATTGGACAAAAAATCCAGCACATCCGGCTGTCCCTCATATCGCTCAAAGAATCCTACGGCGAACGTTTGTCCGATCCGGCCTATGTCAGTGAAGCGGAAAAACTTGAGTCCATGCTCCGCGACTTGAAAAACCGCATGATAACCGCGAATCTCCGCCTCGTTGTTTCAATCGCGAAGAATTACCAGCATCGGGGCCTCGGGCTTCTGGATCTCATAGACGAGGGCAATATCGGGCTTATAGAAGCCGTGGAACGGTTTGACTACACCCGGGGGTGCCGTTTTTCAACCTATGGTACCTGGTGGATCCGTCAGGCGATTATAAAAAGTCTTGCGGACAAGGGACGGATTATCCGCATTCCCATTCACATGCTCAATACCATCAGTAAATGCTTCTTTGTGGCTAAACAGCTTACCCAGGACTTGGGCCGCGATCCGAGTCCGGAGGAATTGTCCGAATATCTTCAGATTCCGCCGGAGCGTATTCAGGAAATCATGAATCTGTCCCAGGAAACCACGAGCCTTGATACGAGTGTTGACGACGACAACAATACCCGGCTTGCCGATCTCATAAGCGACGATACGCTGGTTGAACCGTTTGAGCTGGTATTTACCGCCACGCTACAGGATACCATGGAAGATGTGCTCAATGAACTCACCGAGCGCGAAATGAAGATCATAAAACTCAGGTTCGGTCTCACGGACAAGGGCCCGCTTACCCTGGAAGAAACCGGAAAGCTTCTCGGTATTACCCGGGAACGTGTCCGTCAGATACAGGGCAAGGCGATTGGCAAACTGCGCAATCACACCCTGCTCGAAGCTCTCTATCGCGACTGATTTTTCCTGCACACCCGGAACAACTCATAGCAGACCCGCGCGTCATCTTCAGCCCGGTGGGCGTCTATTGCTTCTATTCCGAAGTGTTTTGCGAGATCCTGGAGTGCGTAGCGGGGGAGGCCGGGAAAGACATCTTTTGCGAGAATGCGGGTGTCCACCACGCGGTTTGAAAGCGGCGGCAGCATAAGCCGGGACAGTTCTTCGTTCATGAAGCTGATGTCGAACGGCGCGTTGTGCGCCACCAATACCGAGTTTCCAATAAAAGAAAGAAAATCCGGCAGCACTTCCGCCGCCACGGGTTTCCCCGCGAGCATGGCGTCGGTGATGCCGTTTATGCGTGATGCTTCCGCCGGCATGGGCCGTTCCGGGTGTATGAGCACGGAAAACCGCGCCATTACACCGGACGAGTCAAAGCGTATCGCCCCGATCTCGATGACCCGGTTTTGCTTGGGATCAAGCCCGGTGGTTTCAGTATCGAACGCCGTAAAGATTACGGATGGGTCAGCGGCGCGGAGCCAGTCATACTGTCCCATACCCTCAGGAAGCCCTGGCGAGGATTGCCTGAATTTCTTCGGTAATGGCCGCTATGAGCGCGCCCGCAGCGGCTTTTGCTCCGGCGAGATCGCCGTTTTGCACCGTAACCGGACAGGATACGTAAAACTTGATCTTGGGTTCGGTCCCGCTCGGCCGTGCGCTCAGTACGGTGCCGTCTTCAAGGAAGAACTGGAGTACATTGCTTTTCGGAAGCCCCGCGCTCTGGCGGTTTGCGGGACTGGCCGGATCATAGACGGTGTTTTCCTGAACGTCGCGGATTTTGGATACCTTTTTCCCGGCAACGGTGGTGAGCCCGTCTTTCCGAAGCGCGGCCATGAGGTTTTTCATGGTCTCGCCGCCGGTCGGACCGGGGAAGTTCTTGCTGATGGACTTTTCTTCAAAGTACCCGTGTTCCAGGAAGAGTTCGTTGAGGCGGTCGATGAGGCCTTTTCCCTTGCTTCTCCAGTACAGGGTCATCTCGGCGCACATGGCCGCGGCCGAGACCCCGTCCTTGTCGCGGACATCGGTTTCAACATTGTAGCCGTAGCTTTCCTCAAAACCGAAGATGTATTCGTGTGAGCCGGTTTGTTCAAAATTGGCCATCACGGCGGCAATCCACTTGAATCCGGTGAGACATTCTTCGCTGTAGACGCCGTACGACGCGGCGATGCGGTCGCTGAAGGCCGACGTAACGATCGAACGGATCATGCCGGGGTTTTTCGGCATTGCGCCGAGTTCCTTCCGGGAAAGGCAGATGTAGTCGGCGAGAAGGGCGCCCATCTGGTTACCGGTAATGAGGGTGAAGTCTCCCGTACCGTCGGGAACGGCCGCGGCAAAGCGGTCGGCGTCCGGATCGGTCGCCATGACCACGTCGGCCTTTTCCTTCTTGCCGAGTTCGATTGCCATCTTGAGGGCGGCCGCTTCTTCCGGATTCGGATAGTCAACTGTAGGGAAGTTCCCGTCCGGTTCCCGCTGTTCGGGTACGGTGATTACGGTGAGTCCGAGATCGCCGAGGACCTTTTCCACATGCATGGCGCCGGTCCCGTGGAGCGGGGTGTAGACGACCTTTACTTCTTTCGCCTTTTCACGGATCAGTTCGGGGCGGAAGAGCTGTTTCTTGACCATCTCCCAGTAGGGTTCGTCTACGGTTTTGTCGATGAGTACGAGCTTGCCCGAAGCAAGCGCTTCTTCACGCGACATGGTTTTCACGGCGGTTATCGCGTTCACTTCGGTTATGACGCCTTCGTCGTGCGGTTCAATGAGCTGGGATCCGTCGTTCCAGTAGGCCTTGTAGCCGTTGTACGCGGGCGGATTGTGCGAGGCGGTTACCACGACCCCGGTGTCGCAGCCGAGAGTCCGGATGGCGTACGAAAGTTCGGGAGTAGGGCGGAGCGAGGTAAAGAGGTAGGTGGTAAAGCCGTTCGCCGCGAAAATGAGCGCGGTTGCCTCGGCGAATACGTCCGAATAACGGCGGGAATCGTGGGCAATTACCGCCTTGAGGCTTCCGTTTTTCGCCTTGTCCGGAAAGGTTTTGATAAAATAGTTGGCGAGACCCTGGGTTGCGCGATTGATTACATGGGTATTCATGCGGTTGGTACCGCCGCCGATGAGGCCGCGCAGCCCGCCGGTACCGAATTCGAGATCGCGGTAGAACCGGTCTTCAAGTTCAGACAGGTTTTTATCATTCACGAGCGACCGCACCTCGTCGGCAAAACGGGGGTCTTTTTCAGCGGCGCAATAGGCTTCGGCACGGGCAAATATGGTATCTTTTTCCATGGGTTTCTCCTCAGAATCACAGGTAATTATGGTATCAGTTCCAGTATAGACAATTCTTTCCACTTGAACAAGGACGGCCTTTTCAGTACTATCAATGTTGAAACGCACTAACTTATTGGAGGCATTATGACAATACCCGAAATGCTGAGTCAAAGCGGAATTTTGACTCTTCTCGGTTTAGGTGTTGTATTCATTTTTCTTGTCATCCTCGTCGGCGTCATGAAGCTGGTGGAAATTCTGGTACGCGTTACCGGGCTCGACAAGGAAAATGAAACACAGGCACATTCCGGCGCGGCACCAATGGCCGCCGGCAACGAAAAGACAGTGATTGCAGCGATCGCGGCAGCACTTAAAGCAAAGCAAACACGATAAGGAGACCATTCATGGCCAGGAAAGTATCCATATCTGATCTCGTCCTCCGCGACGCGCATCAGTCCCTTCAAGCAACCCGTATGACTACCAAGGACATGCTTCCCGCATGTTCCATGCTCGATAAAATCGGCTATCGTAGCCTCGAAGCCTGGGGCGGAGCGACCTTCGACTCCTGTATCCGCTTCCTGAACGAAGATCCGTGGGACCGCCTCCGCACCCTCAAGAAGGAGCTCCCCAATACTCCGATCATGATGCTCCTCCGTGGACAGAACCTGCTTGGCTACCGCCACTATGCCGACGACGTTGTCGACAAGTTTGTTGAAGCCGCAGCCAAAAACGGTGTCGGTGTGTTCCGCATCTTCGATGCGCTCAACGATCCCCGGAACCTCAAGCGCGCCGCAGAGGCCGCCAAGAAAACCGGCAAACACGTCCAGATGGCGATTTCTTTCGCGACTACGCCGTACCATACCAACGAAAAATATGCCGAGCTCGCGAAAGCGTACCTCGACTTCGGTGCGGATTCCATCTGTATCAAGGATATGGCCGGACTCCTCAAGCCCTTCGACGCCTACGAGCTTGTAAAAGCCATCAAGAGCAAGGTCGACATTCCCGTACAGGTGCACTCGCACTCAACCACCGGCATGTCGGTCGCGACCCTCACCAAGGCCGCTGAAGCCGGTGCCGATACCCTCGACACCGTTATTTCTTCAATGTCCATGGGTACGTCCCACAGCCCGACCGAAACCATCGTAGAGATCCTGAAGGGAACCGAATTCGATACCGGTCTCGATATCAAGGCTCTTCTCGAAATCGCTGCCTATTTCCGCGAAGTTCGCAAGAAGTACGCCAAGTTCGAATCCAAGTTCCTCGGCGCGGATACCCGTATTCTCGTTTCACAGGTTCCCGGAGGCATGCTTTCCAACCTGGAAGGACAGCTCAAGGAACAGGGCGCCGCGGACAAGATTGACGAAGTTCTCAAGGAAATTCCGATTGTCCAGAAGGACTGCGGATATATCCCGCTCGTAACCCCGACCAGCCAGATCGTCGGAACCCAGGCAGTATTCAACGTTCTGTTCGGACGCTACAACAAGCTCACCGGAGAAACCCGTGACCTGCTCACCGGCAAGTACGGACAGACTCCGGCCGCCTGCAACCCCGAGCTCGTCAAAAAAGCGCTCGCGGAAAGCAAGATGGACGCGGTTATTTCCCAGCGCCCGGCCGACCTCATTACCAACGAATTCGACAAGATGGCCGAAGAAGCCCGCCAGAACGGCGCCGGCGACTCGGTTGAAGATGTCCTTACCTACGCAATGTTCCCCAAGGTAGCGCCCAAGTTCTTCAAGGAACGTGCAAAGGGCCCGGTAAGCTTCGAAGCGGAAACCGAATCTGCCGCTGCTTCCTCAAACGGCGGATCCTATGTGATCAACGTCAATGGTACCGACTACAATGTTGTCTCCGGTCCTGCCGGTGACACCATGAGTGTCAATGTTAACGGAGCCGCCTACAACGTTGCGTTCAAGGCAGCCGGTTCAGCCTCCGCCGCAGCCCCCGCGACTTCCGGCGGCGCGACCATTGCCGCTCCCGTTGCGGGCACCCTGCTCAAGCATGTCGTTGCCGACGGAGCGGACGTCAAGTCCGGTCAGACCATCATCATGGTTGAATCCATGAAGATGGAACTTGAGGTCAAGGCAACCGCCGACGGTCCTGTGCACTTCAAGGTACAGCCCGGAACCGCGATCACCGCGGGTCAGGAACTTGCCGTCATCGGTTCGGGCGCCCCTGCTGCTCCTGTAGCAGCTCCGGCACCCGCAGCAAGTGCTGCGCCCGCTGCGGCCGCATCAGGTGGAGTGGGAATTCCCGCTCCGGTTGCCGGAACCCTGCTCAAGCACGTTGTTTCCGAGGGAAGCTCCGTGTCTGTCGGTCAGACGGTAATCATTATCGAATCTATGAAGATGGAACTGGAAATCAAGGCGACGGCCGCTGGTACCGTCCATTTCCTCGCAGCTACCGGAACGCAAATTTCCGCAGGCCAAACCCTCGCGGAAATCAAATAAGGCGGGTATACATGTTAGGCAACAATACGTCAAAAAGACGGATACTGAACATCACGGTCGCAATTCTCGCGATTGCCCTGGTCTATTCCCTGGCTGGCACCGTGTTCGCGTCCGATTCGGACGCCCCGCATCCGTCAATCTTCAATCTTGATGTGGAGATTCCGGGGTCGGAGAATATCCCGAATGTATCCATTGGTGAATTTCTGGGAAACACGGTTGAAAATACCGGTGTGAATGCCATTGTTAATGGATCGGAAGAAGTTCCGGACCTTATCGATCCCGCAGTCACAACAACGGTTCCCGGCTGGCAGCGCCTGGTCATGATGGCAATCGGATTCCTGATCATCTATCTGGGTGCCGCGAAGGGCTTTGAGCCGCTGCTTCTCATTCCGATCGGATTCGGAACCGTGTTCGTCAACATTCCCGGAGCGGGCATGTACAACGAACATTCCGGTATGCTCAGGATCATCTACGACGCCGGTGTCGGGAACGAGTTCTTCCCCATGCTCATCTTCATGGGTATCGGTGCCATGACCGACTTCGGTCCGCTCATCGCGAATCCCAAGACGGCCCTTCTCGGCGGCGCCGCGCAGCTCGGTGTGTTCGCCACCCTCTTCGGTGTGGCTGTGCTCAACCTCGCACCCGGGATCAGCTACAACATGTTTGAGGCTTCCGCCATCGCCATCATCGGTGGCGCTGACGGTCCCACCTCAATCTATCTTGCCGGAAAGCTCGCTCCCCACATGATGGCGGTTATCGCGGTAGCGGCGTACTCGTATATGGCCCTGGTTCCCATGATCCAGCCGCCCATCATGAAGGCGCTTACCACGAAGAAGGAGCGAATGTTCAAGATGAAACAGCTCCGCCACGTATCCCGTGCGGAAAAGATTCTCTTCCCCATTTCGCTGCTTGTACTCAGTGTTCTGCTCATTCCTCCCGCAGCGCCGCTCATCGGTATGCTCGCGTTCGGAAACTTCGTCAAGCAGCTCGGAACGGTGGACCGCATAGCGAAGACCATGGAGAATGAACTTCTCAACATCGTATCAATTCTTCTTTCCCTCGGTGTCGGTTCGCAGATGACCCCGGAAAAGATCATGAATCCCAACGCGGTTGGAATTATCATTCTCGGTCTGGTTGCATTCTGTGTTGCAACTGCGGGTGGTGTGCTCATGGCCAAGTTCATGAACCTCTTCCTCAAGGAAAAGATCAATCCGCTCATAGGCTCTGCCGGTGTATCCGCGGTACCCATGGCCGCCCGTGTGTCAAACAAGGTCGGTCTCGAGTATGACCCGGGCAACTTCCTCCTCATGCATGCCATGGGTCCGAACGTTGCCGGTGTTATCGGTACCGCCATAGCGGCCGGTGTGTTCATCTCGACCTACGCTGAAGCTGCCGCAAAGGTGCTTGCACAGGTCGCGCACTAATACGGGGTTACCTCCCGGTTAACAACCGACAAGGCTGTCCGGCGGCCTGATCACCTGAATGTTCGCACTTTCAGGTGACCAGATCGAACGGGCGGCCTTTTTTTTCAAACAAAGGACGCGTGTCTGCACATGAAGCCATTGCCTTGTTTGACACTTCTTTTTCTCATGGTGCTTGCCTGCTGTTCACGGGAGCCGGTTTTACCATCGCCGGTTCCTCCTGAAACCCTGACCCGTGAACAGTGGCTTCAGGGTGAAGCAGAAGCACTTGCAAAAACTCTTTCCATACGTGAACAGGCGTCCCAGGTGCTCATGACGGGCATTGACGGTACTACGACCTTTCCTGATCATCTCTGGCGGCATTTTGACGGCATCGTACCCGGAGCCGTGCTTCTTTTCGGTTACAATATCGCTGATACTCCCGAGAAAATTCATACCTATATAGTCTCCTGTTATCGGGCTTTTCAAACAATGGGCGGACTGGTACCGCCCTTTATCGCGATTGACCATGAGGGGGGAATGGTGAACCGGCTCAGGGGAATTACCGGCCCGCTGCCTTCTGCCGGCAGGGTCGCGAACACACTTGCGCCTGAAGAAGCGGAAGAGTTGTATTATCAGAACGGACGACAGCTCCGTGCGCTCGGTATTACCATGAATCTTGCCCCGGTCGCGGAAATTCTGACCGGAGATAATACGTCTTTTTTATCATCACGGTCCTATGGTAGTGATTTCGCAATCGTATCCCGCTATGTCTCGGCCGCAGTCCGGGGATACCGGACTGCGGGTGTGCTCCCGGTAGTAAAACACTACCCCGGCAATTCAGGAACCGACCCGCATGATGGCATCAGCACTCTTGCAGTTACGCGGGAGACTCTTGAAACCACCTATCTGCCCGTATTCCGTCACGCATTCACCATGGGCGCACCTGCCGTACTTCTTTCCCATGTACGGGTACCGTCCATAGATACCGAAAATCCGTTTTGTCTTTCATCGACCGGTGTATCCGGATTGCTCCGCCAAACAGACTCGTTCTCCGGTCTGGTACTCACTGATGACATTTCAATGGATGCCCTTGTAGAGGGTGCCGGATCATCATCCGAAAAAGCCGTCCGGGCGCTTCGCTCAGGCTGTGACATGATCATGACTTCTGATACCGATATCGACCGGATTGTTGCCGATATAGCCGACGAAGCTGAACAATATCCCGACTTTGCCCGTCGGCTTGAAAATGCGGTAACAACAATCATGAGACTCAAACTTGAATCGGGTGTCGTTTTGTCGGCACGTCAAACCCATGCCCGTTCCCGGGCGGGACAATCAGGATCAACCGTTGTTACTTCCTTTGACAATAACACTTTTGCCGATGCTGTACGAAAAAGCACGGCAGTTCTGGAGAATGTGTATGAGTGATACCGATACGCGCATAGTACTGGTTACCAACGAGTTCGCCGTGGTAACCAAGAGAATTGGCGAAGTGTGCGAAAGCGGCTGCGAACACTCGGTTGTAGATGCAGTGAAACCGCTTCTTGAAAAAAAACTGGAAATGACGCTGCCGTTTCTTGAGGCGGTGCACCGGATAGACCGTCCGGTAAGCGGGTGCGTTCTTTTGGCCTGTAACCCGGATTCCGCGGCGAACCTTGCACAACAATTTGCTCACGGGACTGTCAAGAAGCGCTACGACGCGATCGTGGAGATCCGTGATCCCGCACGGTTAACTTCGGGAGGTCGGCTCGAGCACTATTTGCTCTTTAACCGTAAAAAACAAAAATCCGTCGTGAGCCCGGATGGCAAGCAAAAGAACGGTTTCAAGCGTGCGGTTCTCACCTGGGAAACCGCCGGAATGACCGACCGGTATGCGTGTCTTCATGTATATCCGGAAACCGGACGAACGCATCAGATACGGGCCCAACTGGCGGCGGCGGGAATGCCGATCAAGGGAGATCTCAAATACGGCGCGCGTCGCAGTGAGCGGAACGGAGGCATTCGTCTCCATGCAAGCAGAATTCAATTCGCGCATCCGGTTACCGGAGATGTTGTTACCGTAACCGTTCCGGTTGAAGCTCCCGATGCCCTGTGGTCCGCCTTTCCCGGAGACCGGTAATGGCCAGGAAAAAAGCACCCACGGGTCGCGATGCCTTTGAACTCTACTATTCGGACATATTCGGTTCCCGATGGCCCTCTCTTCGCCAGGCGCTTCTCGGCGATCCGCGGCAAACCGGATGGGCGGAGCATCTTGTTGAACCGTATTATCTTGACACCGGCAGTGTCGCCGCCGCTCGTGCACTACCTCCAGGTGGCAAGAATGTCCTTGATCTCTGCGCGGCACCGGGCGGGAAAACGCTCGTTCTTGCCGGTTCCCTGGATGCAGATGGCGAGCTTACCGCGAACGAGTATTCCCGGGAGCGGCGTGCGCGTCTTGCAACAGTTGTAGAGCGGTATTTGCCGCCTGAAACAGCGGCCCGGGTACGGATAACCGGTTACGACGGCAGCCGATGGTCGCGGTTTGAAACCCTTTGCCGGGACCGGATTCTGCTCGATGTTCCCTGTTCGTCCGAGCGGCATGTGCTCGCATCGGAACAACATCTTGCCGCCTGGTCGCCCGCCAGAATACGGAACCTGGTTTTCAGACAATGGGCACTTCTTTCCGGCGCATGGCTCGTTCTCGCACCGGACGGATATCTGGTGTATGCGACCTGCGCGTTGTCTCCTGAAGAAAATGACGGAGTAGTGCGAAAACTGGTAAAAAAATATCCCGACGTGTCCATCATTTTCCCGGAGGCGGACAGCCATCCGGATCTGGCGCATCATGTTCCGGAAAAAACCGACTTCGGAACAATGATCATGCCGGACAGTTCTTCCGGTTCCGGGCCCCTGTACTTTGCGCTGGTGAAAAAAAACCGATAGTTATGCTTTCTCGAATCCGAGGTTTTCTCCGCTTTGATACGGCCGCCGGTACAGTACTTCATATAAACCCATCATATCCTGGGCCGAGAGATTGACAAAGCTCGTTCCATAGGTAATGGCATCCGGTTCTTCAAAACGGCGGATAACCCGTGCGGAGCATACAATGGGCGCATCACGTTTTTTCATTTGAATTTCTACGGAAAAGAGGGAACCTTCGCGGATCGGAGTACGTATTTCCGTGCGGGGCAGGGACATCAGCATACCGCCGGGACTCATGTCCAGAATTCTCGGTTCATGTCCCGGAACCTGTTTTTGTTCGACTTCCGTGGAAAAATAGCCGGTATCTTTCAGATACCAGGCGAGTATGCGGGAAAAATCCCAGAGATAGTCGACCATACCGATATCGAATGATTCTCCGTTCCTGTTTGCTATGTAAATGTAGCCAACTACATACTGATAGTAGACAATGGGACACCAGATCTCCGAGGAAATACCCTGGTTTTGTTTATCTCGTAAAAGCTTTTCAAAATGTGATCCTTCAATGAAATAATTGGGGTCCTCGAATGTTTCTTCGATTGCCTCGGTAATGATTCTTCCCTCGGGATAGGGATCCGATTTGGGGAGCGTAGAAGCGGTCGAGGGAATGAAGAGCACCTTGCCGGTCTTGCTAACCAGTTTCTCTTCAAACCGGGCCGGTGTTTTTGTTCTGAACATTATGATGGTGTTTTCACTTGATCGCAGGGACACATCTTTCTTGAATCGGTTTATAACATCCGGAAGTGTTCTGTCGCGAAAGTTGGAAGTAAGTTCAATTTCGTCGATACTGATATACTCGGGACAGACGGGGTAGGAGAGATTGATATCTTCATTTGCGAGGCGGAAAAGAACCTGGATATCACGGGGTTTTTTTACCCGGATAAATTTCCTCTGAAGACTGCGTATGAGCTGATTCGGACAATCAAGCCGAACATCCCGGTCGCGGGCATCCCGAACGGTTGTTTCGAATGCGTAGGTTTTACCATGACAGTCAAAGTATCCGATAATACGCTCGCAAATGGAAAAACAGGTATTGTCCATGGTATCAAGCAGTGTAACGCTGAGCGCATTGCGCCCGTAGTCCCGGATAACCCCGGTTCCTGCGGTGGATACACCATGGAAGCGGACAGGATGTTCATTCTGTACGACGGATTTGAATAAAAATTCTTTTTCTATGTGTGAAACATTCTGTATCATGGTGTAGAGTATATCACGACAAGCATACTGGACGCAAAAAAAAAAGTATACTAGAATGGGGTCCAGACCCGATGCACACAGGAGTAGTTCCCGATGTCGAACAAAAAGCTAACCAGAGAAGAGATCCTGTCCGGAATAATCGAAACAGAAACACTGCTCAACAAGATTCAGGACGTTGATGTTCTCATGGAGCAGATTCTTACCGAAGCACGAAAAGTTGTACAGGCTGATGCCGGGTCTATTTATGTACGTGACGGGGACCGGCTGGCCATTCATTATGCCCAGAATGATACCCTGCAAAAACAGCTTCCTCCAGGACAAAAAATTGTTCATTCGTATTTTTCCTTTCCAATAAATGAAACGACTATCGCCGGCTACAGTGCGTTGACCAATTCACTGGTGAACGAACACGATGTATACGAGATATCACCGGACAAACCCTACAAATTCGGACGGCAAAGCGATGCCGTATCGGGGTACCGCACCAAGTCCAACCTGACCATCCCGCTTCGTACGTCGGCCGGACGGATTCTTGGTGTTCTTCAGGTGCTGAATGCTCTGGATGACGACGGAAATGTCACGTTTTTTGACAAGGACGACGAACTGTACATAAGCCATTTCGCGTCCAACGCGACTGTTGCGCTTGAACATGCTCATTTAACCCGTTCCATGGTTCTCCGCATGATCAGGATGTCCGAGCTTCGTGATCCCAAGGAAACAGGTCCCCATGTCAATCGTGTGTCAAGTTACGCGGTGGAAATCTATGACCGCTGGGCGTTCAACAACTCGATAGATGAAAACGAAAGCAAGAAGTTCCGCGATACCCTGAAAATCGCCGCCATGCTCCATGATGTGGGCAAGGTTGCCATATCTGATCTTATTCTGAAAAAACCCGCGCGATTTACGGAAGAGGAGTACCTCATCATGCAGGGCCACACCTGGCTTGGCGCGAAGCTCTTTAACGAAATTGAGTCCCCGGTTGACCGAGTCGCTCGTGAAGTCGCGCTTACCCATCATGAAAACTGGGACGGAACAGGATATCCCGGTAATGTCAATGTTGATAACGGAGCTCCTTCCGACGGAAAGAAAAAAGGCAAAACCAAAGGTCTGAAGGGCGAAGAAATACCCATTTCCGGAAGAATCGTCGCGCTTGCCGATGTGTACGACGCCTTGTCCTGCAAGCGTGTTTACAAGGAACCCTGGGCGGAAGACAAAGTCCTGGAAGAGATCAAAAGTCAGCGTGGCAAGAAATTCGATCCGGGTGTAGTCGATGCCTTCTTCGAAATATTGCCCAGCATAAAGGCTATTCAGGAACGTTTCCCGGACGTGGAAGAGACTGCCTGAGAAGGCGGGTAATTTCCCGGTCCAACGCGTTCGCGAAATTGTTGAGTTCTTTTTTCCCGAATTGACCGGTTTTTTCCGGAGCGAGACCACTGGTGTACAGTTCCAGCATAAGATTTCTCATCGCCAACCGTTCTCGGATGTTTTCATCCGTATACACGGTTCCGCGGTCGTTAATCACCCGTATTTGATTGTCCACCAGCCGACGCGCAAGCGGTATGTCCCGGGTAATGACCAGGTCGCCGGGTGCGGAATTCTCCACAATGTAGTCATCCGCGGCATCGGGTGTGGTATCGGCGATAACCATGCGCACTGGTGTGTCGGCATCCCGCGGGATATCGCGATTCGCGACATAGCAAACCGTCAGCTCGAGACGTTTTCCGGTCCTGCAGATCATGTCCCGTACCGGGACCGGGCAGGAATCGGCGTCAACCCAAAGTATCATGCAGCACCGGTCCTGGTATGGGGAACGGTTGCGAGATACGCGATTCCTTCACCGGAGAAAGTAAGTGATCCCGATTCTGCTGGAATGAATATTGAACTTCCCCGCGGGAGCGGGGAGGTGCAGCCGGATGCATCGGCAATATCGAGCTTTCCGTGAGTAACCAGTACAATAGTGGGAGCGGAGAAGTCTGTTGTCAGGGAATCGCCCTCAAGCTGTAGAAGTTGCAGCTCGAATTCTTCCGCAGGTGACGGGTAGCGGGAGCGCGTAGTATCGGATACCGGAACAAGGCGCCGGGGCGTATGGGGATCGGATGATACAACGGATAAAAGTTCAGGCACATCAATGTGTTTTTGGGTCAGTCCGCCCCGAAGGACATTGTCGGAATTTGCCATGAGTTCAATTCCGGTACCGGAAAGATAGGCATGGAGAATACCTTCGGATAAATAAAGGGCCTCTCCGCTGTTCAAGTTTACAGTATTGAGATACAGGGGCGATACTATTCCGATATCTCCGGGATATTCGTCTGACAGCAAGCGCACCGCCGAGAGTGGATGGCGGGAAGCGTCAGACAAATCCTTTCCGGGAACAGTCTCCAGGAGGCTGGACAGATCGTCCAGTATAATCCGTTTGCTTGCATCCGGAAGCGACCACAATTCTTGCAGGAACACCCGGTAGTCACCATTGGCTTCGAGCGAGGCCACGGATGAAACAAGCTCGCGGATTCCGGTTTGCCGGATCAGGTCAGCGGTTTCCTGAACAGGACGGAATCCGCACATGGCGGTGAATGGGGTAAGTGCCAGAATTACCTCTGGTTTATGGTTCGGATCGCGGTAATTGCGTTCAGGAGATGTAAGCGGGATGCCCAGTCTGTTTTCACGCTCAAATCCGCTACGGGCCTGTGCTTTTCCCGGATGTACCTGTATAGAAAGCGGATGAGCCGCCGAGAGGACCTTGAAAAGATAGGGGAGGGTATCGCCAAAGCGCTTTCTGCAGGACTGCCCCAGAAATCGGTCGGGATCACTGCGTATCGCTTCGTTCAGTGCGACCGGACCGTCAGAGGTTTTTATCCTGCTCGGGGCGGATTGATGAGCGCCCATCCAGAGTTCGGCGATCGGCAGGTTTTCGGAATTCCGGAAATTCAACAGGGTGGATATTCCGTCCTTTGAGCCCCAGGGGTAGTGTTGAAACGTATTTTCAAGAAAAAACCATTCTTCAGTCAAAACTATATAACCTGATCGATGCGCGATATCATCCTGAGGGCGAGCTTTTCAGCCTCGGACAAATCGATATCTGAATCCTCGTCGGTATGTTTCATTTTTTCTTTGTAGTACTCGTCTGCGGCAAGGATACCTGCCAGAATTGCGATTTTCAGGGGATCCGTCAGCTTCGCCGAGGATTCAATCCGTGAGACAGTTTTTTTATAATGGGAATAGATCGCTTCAAGATATTCGGGCTTTTCATCGGCCTGTATGGCGAAGGAGGCTCCCAGCAAATCAATTTGCAAATTACCCTTTGCCATGGTATCCGCCTTGCTAGAAAATATCTATCTGGCCGTCGTCCTGAACAGAGTCTTCGATGTCATTGCTGTCCGGTTCAGGTTCTTCTGATACACTATCATTGTACGGCGCCGGATCAGGTTCAGGCTCAATCGCTTCTTCAATGGAAGGGGCGGGTTGTTCCTGAACCGGTTCACTGGTAATGGCGCTTTCAAGCGCGCCCAGCTGTTCGAGCGCGTTGAGAATTCCGGCCTCGATCTTGCCCTGGTCATCCTTGAAACCGTTTACAAAACCCTCCAGTTCACGAACACGCTGTTGAAGCGTGCCAAGCTGTGCACGAAGGTTTTCGTTTTCTGCGGTAAGCGAGCTTATCTTGCCTACTGCCTTTTCAACGCGGTTTTCCAGAAGACGGACTTGATCGAGGCTGAGCATACGTTAGGCTTCCAGTGCCTTTTTGGCCATGGTAACTACCGCATTGAATGCTGCGGGATCTTCAATAGCCATGTTGGACAAAGCTTTGCGGTTAATTTCCACACCGGCTTTGGTCAATCCCTGTATGAAGCGGGAATAGGTAATTCCTTCGGGACGAACCGCTGCGTTGATACGTGAAATCCACAGAGTCCGCATATCGCCTTTCCGGTCGCGGCGGGATACATATCCATGAACCAGCGCCTTTGTAACGGCGTCTTTGGCGGCCTTATAGTTCGTTCCACGGCGTCCGCGGAACCCTTTTGCCAGCTTCAGGATCTTCTTGCGCCGGTCCTTTCGTTTGCTTCCATCTATAGCTCTTGCCATTGTATTACTCCTGACTTGTTAACCGTACGGTAAAAGTTGCTTTCTGATCTTTGCCGAATCAGCTTCCGAGGCAATTCCCGCGTGGCGGAGATTTCTCTTGCGCTTGGCAGATTTCTTCGTGAGAATGTGGCGAAGATTCATCTTCTTGTACTTTACTTTACCGTTCGCGGTAAATGAGAAACGCTTTGCAGCGCATCGCTTGCTTTTCATTTTGGGCATAGTATCACTACCTCATCATTTTTTGGCTTTTGGTGCGACAGTCATCGACATGAAGCGGCCTTCCATAGCCGGCGGCTTTTCGACAATATAATCTTCACCTAGCCTGCTTAATACATTATTGAGAACAACAAGACCAAGTTCGGTGTGAGCCAGCTCGCGTCCGCGAAACCGGATCGTAACCTTTACTTTGTCTCCCCCAGCAAGAAACTCACGTACATGCTTTGCCTTGAAATCGAGATCGTGACTGTCGATTTTCGGCTGCATACGGATTTCCTTGAGCATCTGCAATTTCTGTTTCTTCTTGGAATCACGGAGCTTCTTTTCCATTTCGAAACGATATTTGCCGTAGTCAAGAATCTTGCATGCGGGCGGGTTTGCCTGCGGTGCAACTTCTACCAGGTCAAGACCAGATTCCCGAGCCATGTTGAGCGCTTCAAGAGTAGGGACTATACCCTTTTGTTCGCCCTTCTCGTCAATCAGTCGTACCTCTCGTACACGAATTTGTTCGTTAATTCGTAAACCTCTATTGTCCGCCAACGATCCCCCTTGTGCCAGCTTCCCCGAAGAAGCCGTTTATGCACGAATTTCTCAATCAAAGTTCAACAGCGACTATAGCAATTATTGTTGTTTCCTGTCAAGGACACCTAACCAGCTTGCATCTTGGTTGTACACTATGATAATTTGATTGCATGGAACTACTCACAGTTTTACTAATGCCCGCAGCATTTGTCTATTACTCCGCCGGCAACCGTTTTTCCAACCTTCCGGCCTATCGTATGGCATATGGAACCGGTCTGGTATGCGGAATTGTAATTGCGCTTCTTCACGGTCTGATATCCGGTTTCCTTCCCTGGAATACCGCGCATGGTGCGGTTCTGTATCCGGTTGTATTGCTTTCTCTGGTGCTGTTTCCCTTCGTTCTTGGACCGGCCCTGCTCAATCTTCTGTTTTTGTCGCCGGCAAGGGAGCGCCTTCACCGGACCATACCCCAGCTGTTCGGGATTCTTTCCGTTTATCTTCCTTATATACTCATTGTCCGGTACCCTCTTCCCGATGTATGGATACTCATCATGGTGCCGGTTCTGATTGTTGCGCTGATTTTTCTTGCGGATAGTTGTCTGAAACGCTATTTATTTACAATACGATTGGGGCCTACGTTTGAGGGAGTTCTTTTTGCCCTGCTTCCGGTACTTGTTTCTCTTGTGGTTCTACCGGTTCTGGTAGTGCTGTGGCATTTCTGCTTTCATCCGTTATTCTACTGGATTCCGTCTCTGGGTGTAACCGGGATTTCAGCGGGAATGCGTATCAAAAAGTATATCTAGGATACTGCTACCAAAATTGTTGAAAAAAAAGGCTGTCTGACACTACTTGCCAGACAGCCCCTTTTTTTATGGTCCGGAGGCTTACGCCTGTCCGGCGCTTCCAAGAACGTTGGTATTCTTGTGGCTGTAGAGCTTCTTGAGTTCGTCACGTGCCGGGCCGAGGTACTTGCGGGGATCGAATTCTTCCGGTTTCTCGGAGAGAACCTTGCGAATCGCCGCGGTCATGGCCAGGCGTCCGTCGGAGTCGATGTTAATCTTGCAAACAGCGCTCTTTGCGGCTTTGCGGAGCTGTTCTTCAGGGATACCGACAGAGTTGGGGAGGCTTCCACCGTACTGTTCGATCATCTTTACGTATTCGATCGGCACGGACGATGAGCCGTGGAGAACGATGGGGAATCCGGGGATGCGCTTTTCGATTTCTTCGAGGATATCGAAACGGAGGGGAGGGGGAATGAGCACGCCGTCGGCATTTTTGGTGCACTGTTCGGGAGTGAACTTGGTGCGGCCGTGACTGGTTCCGATGGAAATTGCCAGGGAATCAACGCCGGTTTTCTTTACGAAGTCTTCAACTTCGTCGGGCATGGTGTAGTGGCTTACTTCAGAGGATACATCGTCTTCCACGCCGGCGAGAACGCCGAGTTCGCCTTCAACGGTTACATCGTACTGGTGTGCGTATTCACAGACTTTCTTGGTAAGCGCGACGTTTTCGTCGTACGAAAGGTGGGATCCGTCGATCATGACCGAGGAAAATCCGTTTTCGATGCAGTCCTTGCACAGCTCGAAGCTGTCGCCGTGGTCAAGATGAAGTACTACCGGGATATCGTAGCCGAGCTCGTGGGCATATTCCACGGCTCCGCGGGCCATATTGCGCAGAAGGTTCGAGTTGGCATACTTGCGGGCTCCGGAGGAAACCTGCAGGATAACCGGTGATTTTGTTTCAACGCATGCCTGGATAATGGCCTGAAGCTGTTCCAGATTGTTGAAGTTGTACGCGGGGATGGCATAGCCTCCCTTGACCGCTTTTGCAAACATGTCACGGGTGTTTACAAGACCGAGGTCTTTATAGTTTGTCACATGTAACTCCTTGGTTAATTAAAGATGTCATATAGTAAGGATAACGTTCTTTTTGGTCAATACGACAAAATAAACGGTTTGACAAAGCATTTTCTTCAACATATAATAAGGACTGGCTGTATTCTTTCCGATGATGATAGAGTAGTTAAAAGGAGTTAGGGATGAAACAAGGCGGTTTAATCATCGCGGGCCTTGTCCTTTTGTTCTCCCTGTGTATGGCGCCGCTCGCGGCTCAAAGCAGGTCTGTGAACTATGAGACGTACATTGTGGATGACTTCGACAATCCCGATGCGTCCGAATGGGCATGGTTTGCTGCTGGTAGCAAATTTACAACTAAAGGATATCCTGTTACCAAGTACTTCGACGGTATGCCCAATGCAATACGGGTCATGCAGACAGAAGAAGGTACCGGATACAAGTTTATGGGCCTGGAAACCAAGTTCGACCGCAAGGGCGACAATTGGTTGGATATAGTGCCGGTTGATCCGAATTCCGGTGACGAAGTCGTTCTGAAGGAAATTCCGTTCAAGGGACGGATTGCTCGCCTTGACCTGTGGGTTTGGGGAGCGAATTACAACTATGAGCTTCAGGCGCTTGTCCGGGACTGTAACGGTCGTGTTCACACCATTTCCTTCGGGTTGGTCAATCATGAGGGATGGAAGAACATGTCGGTCAATGTTCCTTCCAATATTCAACAGGCGTCTCCGTATCTGAACGGCGTCCAGCAGATGTCTTTCGTGGCATTCCGTCTCAGGACCATGCCCACCGAACGGGTAGACGCATTTTACATCTTTTTTGATCAGTTCAAGGCGCTTACCGATACCTTCATGCCGTCCTACGACGGTTTCGAGCTTGTTGGCGCGGACTTCTCGGATGTAAAATCAGACACTGCACAACAAGGAGCACAGTAAATGAAGAAGTTGCTAATTGGTGTAATCATTTGCTTGTTGGTGCTGGGAGTTTTCGCGCAGACTGCTTCCGAGGATCTGGATCTTGATTCGCCCGACCCGAACAGGATCGGAGCTGATTCTGCCGAGCAGAAACTCAAGGAAATTTCCATCGACAAGTATGAAAGCGAAGGAACCTGGGTTGCTGCGATGTCTCCGGACGAAGGTGTTATCCGGGCCCGTCTCTTTAACGGCTCGCCCGCCGGCAAGGAACCCATTCCCGAGGAAGAAGGGCTGGAGATGCCTGATGAAAAGGTACTCGGCGTTCGGGTTGATTTTTTCCGCCGCGGTTACAACACGTTCACGGTTAATGCCGTTAAACCGCTTCCCGTTGAAGGAATTGCGAAGGTAGTTAACGTATGGGTTGTCGGACGGAATTATAACCATACTCTCAAGCTCATGCTTGAAGATTACTGGGGAACCCCGTTTGAGCTCTACATGGGCAAGCTGAATCATTCCGGCTGGAAGAAGATGAGTGTTGCCATACCTCCCCAGAGTCCCGACGGACGTTCCGGTATCATCCAGAAAGACTATCATTACAGTACCCGAATGGGTCTCAAGATCGTCGGATACCGCATTGAATGTGATCCTACCGACGCATACGGAAGTTATTACATTTATTTCGATGATCTTCGTGCTGTTTCCGATCTGTATGAAATGGAAGCGCGGGACATTGACGACATGTTCGACAACTGGTGATACGAAGCATAATTCAAGGAACAGGCCGCCTCTATGGCGGCCTTTTTTATCAGAACAGGATGGCGTAATGAATACGGAACGCAGTCTCCGGCCGGACGGAAACGATTTTCTTAAGAATATTTACTTTTTTCACACCATGCCGGAAGAGTCCCTGAACAAGATTGCCGCCCTGTGTACCGAGCGGACGTATGATACCGGCGACATCCTGTTTTTCGAAGACATGAGCGGAGACAGTTTTTTCATAATCCTTGAGGGCGAGCTGGAAATCTGGAAACGATATGGGACTGCGGATGCGGTTCTTTTGGGTGTCAGTTCAAAAGGACAACCTCTGGGGGAAATGGCGCTTATTGACGAACGCCCGAGGAGTGCAACGGTACGGGCAAAAACCCCGGTCAGGGTCTATTGCATACAGGCTAGTGATTTTCTTTCGCTCCTGTCAACTGACAATGCCATGTGTCTGGCGCTCCTCAAAGCTGTTACCATGATGGTCCGGCGTTCAAATGAATATCATCTGCAGGACCTGGACAAGCAAAACCGCGAATTGAGTCGTGCGTATGCTGAACTTAAAGCTCTTCAGGATGAATTGTTGAGCCGTGAGCGGCTTTCTGTTATCGGCAAGTTCTCCTCCCTCATACTTCATGATATCCGTAATCCTCTTTCTGCGTTGAAAAGCCGTGTACAGCTTCTTGTAAAAAATCGTGATGACGAGAACTATCTTGAATCGGCTGTGGAGCGGATAAACCGGGATATTTCGCGGATGGAATCTCTTGCGGCCGAGTTTCTTGACTACGCCCGCGGCGAGATCCGGCTGGATATGGAAATTGTCGCGGTGGATGATCTGTTTGCGAGGTTCTCGGAGGCCATTGCTCCGCGCCTTGAGGCATCAGGTGTCACACTTCACATCGAATCGGACATGTTGCGGCCGGTGATCATGGATCAACACCGGATGCTGCGCGTCCTTATAAACGCTGCAGAGAATGCCTGCGCCGCGATGCCTTCCGGCGGCGACATCCATGTTTCCGCGCAGGAGCGGGGTGATTCTCTGGTTATACGCGTTCGTGATACCGGCCGGGGAATGAGCAGGGAAATACTCGATAATATTTTCAAGCCGTTCTATTCTGCCTCCTCCGGCGGAACCGGTCTCGGCATGCTCATAATAAAATCAATCATGGAAGCGCACAAAGGCGCAATCGAGGTGGATTCTGTTCCCGGTGAGGGAACCACGATCACATTGTCCCTGCCGTTGACGCATTAAGATTTCATGTAGAGAAAAGCGTTTTTATTCTTTCCGGTCTGTACAATACATCCCCGTTTTCTGAGAACCCAGGCCATTTTGCCTGCGTGTCTGCCGGCCCCGGCTTTGTTCAAGTCGGCCACGGTAAATGGCTGCGGGAGATTTTCCGGCAACAAGTCGGAAAAATCCGACAATGAACGGAATGTCCGTGTATCCCTGATGGTCTCAAGCTCCCTGCTGTCTATGCGGACACCCTTTCGACGCCAGCTTCCGGTTCCATCGTTGACACGTCGTTCCAGAACATCGGCGAATACGGCGGTTATGCAAAGATTGGGGTGTCCCACAAGGTCGCAAATCCCGGTCAGTTCCCCGAACAGTTGATAGACCGATCCATGTTTGGGACTTTTTCTGCAGGCTATCGGCGTGCCGTCCGCGGCACAGGTCTGGATCCGGAGATTAACCGCGATGGGGTATACCAGTTCTACCTGGTTGCCGCACAACAGCAGTTCCAGCTTTTTCCGGATCTTGCCGAATCCGGTCGTTTGTATTTCCACGATTGATCCATCCTGGCGAACTGCATCACAAATAACGCCGTGCATGGGTACCTCTACGGAACCGTGCGGACCGCACCATTCGGTTTTGAGAGTTTCATGCAACGCGGATTCGTTCCAGGTATTGATCATGTGTATTCCAGTAATTCAACGGCGTTCAGCTGTTCAAGAAAATACCAGGTAACCGTCAGTCCTTTTTCTTCGGCGATACGTTTGCGGCAAACATGGTACGCGATCATGCGGTTTGTCGGCAGGGGCCGGGAAAGGGGATTACCGTTTATGTCCACAATATCGCTCATCGCGAGCTCATGGGTTATTTCCCGGGTTTCGCCTTCAGGATACACGATGTGATACTCAAACAGGGTCATGCAACCACTATAGAGGTAATCAACCCTTTCTGTAAACAAATTCATGCCTGATACGATTTCCATAAAAAAGTGCAAAAAAAGATTGACAAGGGGAATTTTAATGCTAGAATAGGGTAAACGTGGTAAAAAGTGGGGAAAAGTAGGAAAAAGTGGATACGACCTTGTTGACCGGAGAGTACCGCAATACGCTTGATGAGAAGGGACGGATCATGTTCCCGGTCAAGTTGCGGACTGAGCTTACCGGGTCGTCCCTGATTCTGACACGCGGGATAGACCGCTGTCTTTGGCTTTTCCCGCCGGAACAGTGGCAGGTCCTTTCCGACAAGGTTATGGAATCTGCCTCCCTGTTCCAGTCACAGTCACGTTCGGTTCTGCGCCGTCTTGTCGCTCCCGCCCAGGTGGTGGAATTCGACAAGACCGGCCGGATTTCGATTCCCCAGAGTCTGCGTGAATTCGCCGGGCTCGGGAAAAACTGTGTTTTTCTGGGGATCAACAAGTATTTTGAATTGTGGGATTCGCAGGAATACGAAAACTATCTGGGGGGGAGCGAAGCTGATTTCCGTGAGGCAACTGAAGGCCTCGGGAATATCTGTCTTTGATGGCCATGGAAGCAGTCCATACGTCGGTATTATTAGCGGAATGTCTCGAATATCTCGCGCCGGAGACGGATCGACCCCTCATGGTGGACGGTACCCTTGGCGAGGGCGGACATTCGG
The DNA here is from genome assembly GCA_002070025.1 of Spirochaetes bacterium ADurb.Bin215. Taxonomy (GTDB): domain Bacteria; phylum Spirochaetota; class Spirochaetia; order Treponematales; family Treponemataceae; genus Teretinema. The sequence continues at coordinate 32,206 of MWCL01000002.1, read as the reverse complement.
AAGCGTTCCTGGAAAAGTTTCCAAACCTGCGGGTTATCGGTGTTGACGCCGATGTTCGTATTCAGGCCCGCGCACGGGAACGACTGGCGCCGTTTGGCGACCGGATCTGTTTTTTTCCCGGATGGGCCGATTCTTTTTTTACCGATTACCCTGAAAATGAAAAGAAACCCGACATCATTCTTCTTGATCTCGGTATTTCCATATTCCATTACGAACTATCCGGGCGCGGCTTCAGTTTTCGGACGAATGAACCTCTTGATATGCGTCTGGATCCTCACAGCGGAGATAGTGCCGCTGACCTGGTAAACGGGCTCGGAGAGCGGGATCTCGCCGATCTGATTTTCCAGAACGGCGAAGAACGATATTCGCGCCGTATCGCCGCTGCAATCGTACAGGCCCGCAGGAATGCTCCGTTCGCCACGGCACGATCGCTTGCCGATTGTGTGTATAATGCGGTTCCCGCAGCATACCGGCATGGGCATATTCATCCCGCGACCAAAACCTTCCAGGCGCTCAGAATTGCCGTTAACGGCGAATTGTCCCGACTTCCCGGTTTGATAAACGCAGCGCTATCCGTGCTTGAAACAGGCGGAAAGTTCGGTGTTATCACGTTCCATTCCCTTGAAGACAGAATCGTGAAAAACTTGTTTCGTGACGCAAGCAAAGAGTGTATTTGTCCGCCGGAAGTGCCGATATGTAAGTGTGGCGGCCGCGTCCGGGTTGAATTGCTCACCCGTAAGCCGGTTTCCCCGTCGAAAGAGGAAATTTCGCGGAATTCACCATCGCGCAGCGCGCGGTTGCGGGTAGTGCGAAAAATTGCAGCCGGAGAGAAGAAGACATGATAAAAAACGCATGCGCCCTGATATTGTCCCTCATGATTCCCGTAATACTTTTTGCAATGGTGTGGCAATCCTATCGGTATTCGCAGCTTGAACGGGAAATAGCTCGTATTGAACAGCAGCAATATGAAATTATAGATGAAAATCGTCGCCTTATTTCAGGTATTTCCGTTCTTTCTACCCCGGAACGAATAAGCAGTGTCGCGGTAGAAGACCTGGGTATGCGCAAGGCCGAAACAAAAGAAATTCTGAGGATCTCCATTTCGCGGGGAGGTCTCGGTGGGTAATGAACGCATTCTCATGACAGTGGAAGAACTCACGCAGGCCACCGGAGGAAGCTGTCCGGGAAACTTTGCACCCGATTCAGGGTGCAGTTCTGTTGTTACCGACAGTCGTTCCGTAATAGAGGGTGCGCTCTTTGTGCCGCTTATGGGAGAAAATCAGGACGGTCACCGGTTTATACCCGAAGCGCTCGATTCGGGTGCTCGTGTAGTCTTTGTTGATGCGGCGCACGGGGAAGGGTCCGCAAACATGTTTTCGCTGCTCGCAAAACAGCACGGTGCCGCAATAATCATGGTTGAAAATACCCTCACGGCGCTTCAGGACGCGGCAAAGGCATACGTACGCAAATTTCCCGGATTGCGCAGAGTGGCAATAACGGGTTCAAGCGGAAAAACTACAACCAAGGAACTCACTGCGGCGATTTTTTCACGAAAGTATCGGGTTGTCGCCAATGCCGGAAATTTGAATTCGGAAACAGGCTTGCCGCTTTCGGTGTTCAGGATACGCGATGAGCATGAAGTGGGCATTTTTGAACTCGGTATGAACCGGCGAGGTGAAATGCGCGAAATAGCTGAAGTACTTGATCCTGACACTGCGCTCATTACAAACATCGGGACTGCCCATATCGGAATTCTCGGCAGCAGGGAAGCGATAGCTGAAGAAAAAAAGGCGGTTTTCTCGCTTTTTTCCGGGGAATCTTCCGGATTTGTTTCTGAGACCGACGATTTTCGTGATTTTCTTGTATCAGGCGTTCCCGGTTCGTTCTCGTTTTTTGGCCCTTCTTCTACACAGGGAATTCTGGGAACTGAATCACTCGGGCTGGAGGGTTGGATTATCCGGTATGAGACTGAAGAAATCCATTTTCCCATGCCCGGCCCCTATAATCTTGAAAATGCCTTCGCGGCCATTTCACTCGCGCGGAGCTTCTCGATAGACCCGGCCACGATACGGGAAGGTCTTGAGTCAATACAAACGTTATTCGGCCGAACAGAAATTGTACGGGGCGCGGTTACGACAATTTTTGATTATTACAATGCAAATCCCCAATCCATGGAAGAAGCAATGCGCTTTTGCGATGAGCTGCCCTGGCAGGGCGAAAAAATTTTCATCCTCGGCTCCATGCTCGAATTGGGTGAAACAACTAATGCGGCACATCGGGCCGTTTGTGAAATTGCTGACCGATCCACCGCCGCGCATATCCTGCTTTTTGGTGAAGACATGATCCGTGCGGGGAAGTCCATGAACTGGAATCATGACTCCGTGTATTTCGCGGAAACAATGGAAGATCTTGCGGAAAAGGTATCGTCAATTTTACAGAAAGGTGCGATGGTTTTTATAAAAGGCTCGAGAGGCATGGCGCTCGAACGTCTTCGTCCGGTTCTTGAGCATTTTTCTTCCGGGGAGGCGCGGTCATGATGCAGCAGGGATTATTCACCGCTGAAAGAAACAGCCGCCCCGAAAAAATCGATGTTGCCTATCTCCTGCTCATGGTCCTCATGACCGGACTCGGTTTTGTGGCCTTGTATACCGGTTCAATGGCGTATGCGGAGCGATTGTTCGATGATCAACTCTACTTTGTACGCCGTCAGGGACTGACGCTGGCGGTCGGTATCGTAGCAAGTATTCTTTGTGCCACGGTACGGCTGAGTTTTATCCGGAAAATTCTTCCCCAATTCGTAGTCCTCACCCTTATTCTCTCGCTTCTGCCGTTTATTCCCGGAATCGGTGTCACAAAAAACGGCGCTTCCCGCTGGATACATTTTGCCTCGTTTACCTTCCAACCCTCCGAGCTCATGAAGTTGACCGTAGTGCTCTTTCTTGCGAATCTTTTTGACAAGAAGCATGACCGTCTCGATGAACCCGAGGTTTCCGTGTATCCGGCAACAATCATGTCCTTCATCATGATTGCTCTTGTGTATCTTCAAAACGACTTTTCCACCGCACTGTTTATCATGATCATTGTCTTGATCATGTTTTTTATTGCCGGGGTTAAACTTCACTGGTTTGCGAAACTGTGTTTTCTCACCGTTCCCTTTGTCGCCCTCATGGTGCTCACTGAAGAATACCGTGTGGAGCGCATTCTTTCTTTTATTGATCCCAAGAAAGACCCGCTCGGTGCCGGTTACCAGGTAAATGCCGCGCTTACCGCGCTTCGTGAGGGAGATTTCTGGGGACGAGGACTTGGAAACGGCATACGTAAGCTGTCCAGCATTCCGGAAGTGCAGTCGGACTTCATTTTTGCCGTATGGGCCGAGGAAATGGGATTTTTCGGGGTGCTGATATATTTCGGTATTTTGCTGTTCTTTTCCATCAGGGGATACCGGATAGCCGTTCGTTCCCGCGACCGGTTTGGCGCCTTCCTGTCTTTCGGTTGTACCACAATCATTCTGTTGCAGTCGTTAATGAACTGCGGCGTTGTTGTTCGCGTATTTCCCGTAACCGGTGTTCCATTGCCGTTCTTCTCCTCTGGAGGTTCGTCACTGTTGATAACGCTGTGTTTATGCGGATTAGTAATAAATGTATCCCGGGGAAAAATCGGGGAGGATGCGGATTATGTCTGACATGTATGTATTCGGGGAAGAACAGGCAGAACAGGTCTCATGGAAACCGGTTATCCTCAAAATATTGATAGCGGTTCTCGTTGTGTTTCTGGTTGCCGAATTTGCGTTTTATCTGCTGGTAATCCCCGCTACGTCGACCATTCGTCTTTCAATTCAGGGTTCCGCCCGGGTCGGATATGATGAGGTGTGCGCGATCACCGGCATTACCGGGCGCGAAAAATGGTTTTCCTTCGATACCGTGGGCACCGCAGCGCGTCTGGCTTCGAATCCCCTGTTTGAACAGGTCCGGGTCGAAAAACAGTTTCCCGACAAGGTTGTCGTTTCGGTTACCGAACGGGTTCCCGTTGCGGTCGGATTCGGAACCATGAACGGAAAAACCGTTCCGGTTGCCATTGACCGCAATGGCGTCGTGTTCCGTGTAGGAACCCTTCCCGAGCAAAAGAACCTCCCGGTACTTACCGGTATCGAATTTGACGATCCGCATGCCGGAATGCGGCTTCATGAACAACTGACACCCCTTTTGAAACAGCTCCATGAGCTCGAATCGCACAATTCCGTGTTGTTATCTTCAGTATCAGAGATTAAAATAGTACCCAAACCCTATGGCGGCTACGATCTGGTTATCTATCCGGTTCATCTGCCGGTACGTGTCAAGACTGACGGGGCGTTGAATGAAGACGCCTTACAGTATATGATGCTCGTACTGGATGTTGTTCAGGATCTTGAACTGGATGTCGAGGAAATCGATATCCGTGCCGGGACTGTCGCGTACCGGGTAAGGGAGGAAGTGCTTTGAGTGACGCCGTCGTTGGACTAGATATCGGTACCAGCCGAATCCGCGCAGTAATCGGAGAAATCTCTGAAAACGGTGTGTTGCAGATAACCGGAGTAGGTACGAGTCCGTCCAACGGTTTACGCAAGGGCGTTGTGGTCAATATAGAAAATACCGTCCGCGCGGTCTCCCAGGCGGTTGAAGCCGCCGAAATGATGAGCGGCATTGAAGTATCCCGTTGCATGATCGGAGTGGGCGGAACCCATATCGACGGTCTCAATTCACGCGGCGTTGTGGCGGTTACCGGCAAGGGTCGTGATAACCGCGAGATTGGAAATGACGACATTTCGCGCGTTATAGACGCCGCCAAGGCGGTGGTTATCCCCATGGACCGGCAAGTTTTGCACGTTATTCCCCAGTCCTACATTGTAGACGAACAGCGGGGAGTCAAGGATCCCCGGAACATGATCGGCGTTCGGCTTGAAGCGGAAGTGCATATCATCACCGGATCGGTTACGTCGGTTCAGAATATGGTGAAATGCGTGAACCGCGCGGCCCTTGAAGTGGACGCGTACATGCTCCATTCCCTCGCGTCGGTGCAATCGGTAATGACCGAAGAAGAAAAAGAACTCGGATCAATCCTGATAGACATAGGTGGCGGTACAACGGATGTTCTCGTAATGGCGGACGGCGCGCCCCTTTTGACCGCGGTGCTTCCCGTCGGCGGAATACAGGTAACCGGAGATCTTTCCATTGTAAAAGGCATTTCGGTGGAAACCGCCGAACGGATAAAACTGGATACCGGTTGCTGCTGGATGCCGCTCATAGAAGAAAATGAAGAAGTAATCCTGCCGGGAGTAGGCGGAAGGCCCCCCGTGGTTATTCCGAGAACCGAAATATGTGAAATCATACAACCGCGCATGGAAGAGATATTCACCATGATACGCGACAAGATAGCGCCGGTAACAAAGAACCGTCAGCTTTCCGGCAATGTTGTGCTGACCGGCGGCGGATCGTTGATGCCCGGTGTGGTAGAACTTGCCAGCGAGGTGTTCAACACGCAGGCGGTACGTACCGGAATTCCCGGTAATCTTGGCGGACTGACCGGAGAATACCGGAGTCCTGACTATGCAACCGTTATCGGTTTGGTGCTTTCCCAGTGGGAGCAGCAAAAGAGCACGAATCAGGGCGTAGCCGCTTCCGAACGGATAGAAAAGCCGGTTTTCGGAAGGATAAAGGGCTGGCTGAAAGAATTTTTTTAGAACCTGTGGTAAGGATATAGAAGTCCGTTGCTTTTCTGGGAGGGGAAGAAATGAATTTTGAGGTAATGAACCAGCGTGAAATAAATCCAACAGTGATCAAGGTGGTTGGTGCCGGAGGCGGCGGATCAAATGCGGTAAACCGGATGATGGAATGCGGTTTGCAGAATGTTGATTTTCTTGTCGCGAACACCGATCTGCAGGCGCTCAATTATTCCAATGCGCCCACCAAGCTTGCCATCGGTTCCAAACTGACCGGCGGACTCGGTGCCGGCGGGAAACCGCAGGTAGGCGAACAGGCGGCCATGGAAGATACCGAGATGATCGCCAATGCGCTCCGCGGCGCCGATATGGTCTTCGTTACCGCGGGAATGGGCGGCGGTACCGGTACCGGAGCCGTTCCGGTGATTGCCCAGATTGCCCGTGATCAGGGTTCCCTTACGGTCGGCGTGGTTACCAAACCCTTCGACTTTGAAGGTAGTGTCAAACAAAAACTTGCCGAAGAGGGAATCGAAAAACTCCGGAAATCGGTTGATACCCTCATTGTCATCCCGAATCAGCATCTTCTGAAGCTGGTTGACCGTAAAACGCCCATCAAGCAGGCCTTTATCATGGCGGACGATGTGCTCCGTCAGGCAGTACAGGGTATTTCCGATCTCATTACGGTACCGGGTATAATCAATATTGATTTTGCCGACGTAAAAACGACCATGGAAGGACAAGGCGACGCGATAATGGGCATCGGAACCGGGGAAGGCGACAATCGCGCCGTGGATGCCGCGACCAACGCAATCAACAATCCCTTGCTTGAAGATTCCCATATTGAGGGCGCCAACCATATTCTCATCAATATTACCGGCAATGAGGACATGACCCTGCTGGAAATTGAAGAAATCGTGAAGATTGTTACCGCGAACGCCGATCCCGACGCGCTCATCATCTACGGTACCGCGACGGATAACACACTCGGAGACAGTATCAGCGTAACGGTAATTGCTACAGGATTTGTATCGTCAAAGTATCAGATCGCGATAGATCGCAGTTTCCTCCATACGGCTTCCGCCCGGGAGAAGAAGGACTCTGCCGGAGAATTCCTTTCCGGTTCCGAATGGAAACAGCTCAATGAACGGACCTCCAAACCGGTTTCAGGTCTTGGGACACGAAACGGTGCCACGACGCCCGGACCGGTTCCCGTTTCCGTCTCCCGCGATGATCTTGATACCCCGACTGTGGTACGGCTGCAGCAGCAAAAGGTAGAAAACTGAATTCGTTGCTGGAACGAAAATTCTATGCTTTTCTTGTAACCGGTGAGGCCCGGGCAAAACTCACCGCCAGTACCTATCTGCAAACGGTTTCACTCTTTCTTGCCTGGTGCGAACGCAGGCAACTAGCGGTTGAAACCGCCGGTACCCGGGATTTGATTTATTTCATACTTGACCGGAGCAGTACGGGGATTACTGGTAAAACGGTTGCCAAAGATGTGGCCGCGCTCCGTTCATTGTACCGGTATCTCATGATTGAACGGGTCCGGGATGATAATCCCGCCGATCTTCTGGAATCCCCCGTTCGGGAGAAAAACCTGCCGCTGGTCCTGAGCACTGACCAAATAGAACTCTTTCTTGCCGCCATTTCTCTTGACAAACCGGTGGGTGTCCGCGACCGGACACTCTTCGAACTGATTTATTCCTGCGGGCTCAGGGTCAGTGAAGCGGTGAACCTTTCGCTGGATGACGTATACCTCGAGGAACAGATGATTCTGGTTCACGGGAAAGGCGGGAAAGAACGGTTTGTTCCTTTTGGTACTACTGCACGTGAGTGGTTGTACCGGTATTTGTCCGAGGCCCGTTTAACGCTCGTACAAAGCCGCCCCGAGCGGGCTGTTTTTGTAAATTACCGCGGACAACGCATTACCCGAAAAGGCATATGGAAACGGTTCAATGAACTGTGCATACACGCCGGCATCACTGCGAAGATCCATACGCTCCGTCATTCTTTTGCCACGCATCTTCTTGCCGGCGGAGCCGATCTGCGATCGGTACAGGAATTGCTGGGGCATTCGGATATAACGACGACCCAGGTGTATACCCATGTGGAAGAGGCTGCCCTGCACGACTTTCACCGGGAAGTGTTTGACAATTTCGGGGCAGAAAGCGATATTTGACGCATATGCGGTCTGGAGGTATATCGTGAAAACGTACAAGTTGATTGTTGTATCGGTACTCGTTGCCGGGTTTCTCCTGACCTCTTGCGGTCCGAATACCGCCGTTGTCCGGCGAATGCAGGCTCTTGAGGAAGGGGTGGACAGCCCTACGACCATCGAGGAGCTCACCGAGGCTATCGGAAAGTATCAGCACCGGATAGAAGATGTTCTCAATGCCGACATCCGGATCGGAATATGGTACAAGATTCTCGCGACCCGGTATCTGGACAACAAGATGTACGGTAAGGCGCTCGAGAATTTCAGGACTGCTACGGAGTATTATCCCACTAACCAGAACCTTTTCTACTATGTTGGCGTTTGCGCCGGATACATGGCAAAGTCTTCCCTGGATTATGAGCTTACCGGAACAAACCGCGATCAACTGCGGTATTACGAACTTGCCGAGTCGGCCTACCTCAGGGCAATCGAACTGGAGCCGCGGTATGTACGGGCGCTCTACGGTCTTTCTGTGCTCTATGTGTTCGAGCTTTCCCGTTCCGATGACGCGCTACCGTATCTTGAAAAAATCATGGAAATTGAAAAACGGAACCTGGACGCCATGTTTGTCTATGCGCGGGCGCTCTATGAAACCGGCAGTTACGACGAGGCCGTGGACGTATATGACCGGATAATCGGTGAAACCCGGGATGACGGAACAAAAAAGCGCGCCGAGGAGAACAAGGCATTCGTTCTGGGACAGGCGTATGAATAAAACCCGGCTTGCTCTTGCGTTGTCATTTTGCCCCTTTTTACGATGCCGCGAAAAAGAGCAGCTGGTGGAAAAACTTGACAATAGTGAATCCCTTACGGTACTTTCAATAGAAGCTGTATCACGCATGCTGTTTCGACCGATCAGGACTACACGGTGGCATGCGGAAGAGATTGAAAAAAAGGTAGACCGGGCGCTGGTACTAATGGAACGCTATCGTATCGGTATGGTGACGGTTCTCTCGTCCCGGTATCCGCCGTTGCTTCGGGAACTCCATGAACCGCCCTTTGCCCTCTTTTGGCGGGGAACACTCCCGGATCCGGATACTCCGGTTGTAGCGATAGTGGGAACGCGTGCTCCTTCCGGTACCGGTGCGCTCTGTGCCGAGCGGCTGGGGCGTGAATTTGCCGGACTGGGTATTCCGGTAGCATCGGGTCTGGCGCGGGGCATTGACGCATTCGCGCACCGGGGAACTGTAGTTTCCCGGGGAAAGGCAATAGCCGTGCTTGCTTGCGGACTGGAACGCATCTATCCCCGGAGCAATACGGTCCTTGCCGGAAAAATACTTGAAAATGACGGCTGTATCGCAGGCGAATATCCTCCGGGAGACGATCCGCTGCAGTTTCATTTCCCCCAGCGGAACCGCCTTATTTCGGGTTTGTCCCGTTCGGTGATCGTGGTGGAAGCTCCGGAGAAATCCGGTGCGCTTATAACAGCCGACTTTGCCCTTGAACAGGGGCGGGATCTTTTTGTTGCCCGGGAAACGCTCGGTTCACCACGGGCGCATGGAACACTGTCCCTCTATAACGAGGGCGCTCAAGCTGTTCAAACCGCCAGGGATGTTCTGGATTCATGGGGTTTTGCGAATAATGACATTCCTGCCATGACTGCGGCAAAACGACGAAAAACCCCGGGTTTGGGGTTTCCGGCATCCAGCGGCGGTCAGTGCGATTTTGTATTTGACAAGGGATTCGCCGGTAGAGACGGGAAGAAACAATGAGGAGTACGGAAAATGGCTTCCAAAACTGCAACTGCTAAGAAAAAAGCACCAAAAAACAAACTGGTAATTGTAGAATCTCCGGCGAAGGCCAAGACTATCGAAAAATACCTGGGCAAGGGTTTTGTGGTAAAAGCATCCATGGGTCACCTTATAGACCTGCCCAAGTCGCGGATTGCGATCGATGTGGACAACAATTTTGTTCCCGAGTATATAACCGTTCGGGGCAGGGCGAAGCTTCTGAAAGAACTGCAGAGTGACGCGAAAAAGTCCTCTGAAGTATTGCTCGCAAGTGATAATGACCGCGAGGGGGAAGCCATTGCCTGGCATCTCCGTAATTCAATTCTTTCAAAGTACGAAGTGCCGGTACACCGGATTGTATTCAATGAAATAACCCCCCAGGCAATCAAGGAAGCAATCAAGCATCCCATGGATATTGATGAGTCAAAAGTTAACGCCCAGAAAGCCCGGCGGGTACTTGACCGTCTGGTGGGATACAATCTCTCGCCGCTTCTGTGGAAAAAAGTAAAGAACGGACTTTCAGCAGGACGGGTACAGTCTGTCGCGCTGCGTCTTATCTGTGAGCGTGAGAAGGAAGTTGAAAGTTTTATACCGGAAGAATACTGGACCCTTGATGGAGATTTCAAACGGGGAAAAAATGAATTTACCGCACAGCTGGTACAGTTCCGGGGAGAAAAACCGGAGTTGCCGAATGAAGCGGCGGTACAGGCAATCATGGAAACCCTGAACGGAAAGCCGGCATCGGTTCTGGAAACAAAGTCGCTGGATAAAACAATCCGTCCGAAACCGCCGTTCACCACCTCGAAGCTGCAGCAGATGGCGGCGAATCGTCTGGGATATACGTCAAAGAAAACCATGCAGATTGCCCAGCAGCTCTATGAAGGTATCAATATCGGCTCAACCCGCGTGGGACTCATTACGTACATGCGTACCGACTCGGTACGTATCGCCGCAACCGCCGTGGAAGAAGTTCGTGCCTGGATCGGAGAAAAATACCCGGATGAACTGCCGGAGGCGGCAAATGAATATGCCGTCGGAAAAAAGGCCCAGGACGCGCACGAAGCGATCCGCCCGACTTATACGAAATACACACCCGACTATGTCAAGGAATATCTGACACGGGATCAACTCCGTCTGTACAGCATCATCTGGGAACGGTTTGTTTCAAGCCAGATGGCGAACGCGAAAAGCCGCACGGTAAGTACCGATATCGCCATCGATGAAGCGGTCTTTCGGGTTTCGTCTACAAAAATAGTTGAAAAAGGATTTTATCAGGTAATCAAGACCCTTGCCGCGAAAGAAGATCGGCAAAAACCCCTTCCGGACATGAAAAGCGGCGAAACAGTGGATCTGGTTACGTTCCATCCGGAACAACATTTTACCCAGGGACCGGCCCGCTACACCGACGCGTCGATCGTTAAAACCCTGGAGGAAAAGGGCATCGGCCGTCCTTCCACCTACGCACCAATCATATCTGTTCTTCTGGACCGGTATTATGTGACACGTTCAAACAAACAGCTGGTTCCGACACAGCTGGGCCGGATAATTAACGACATGCTTGTTGAATACTTTTCTTCGGTGGTTGATGTCAGTTTTACCGCGAATGTGGAAAACGAACTCGACGGAGTTGAAGAAGACCGCATCGAGTGGCCCAAGATGATCGGCGAGTTCTATTTTCCCTTCAAGAAACGTGTTGACGAGGTTACCGAGACACTGGACAGCGTGAAAGGTACCCTCGATGAGAAAACCGATTATGTATGCGAAAAATGTGGTAAACCGATGCTGAAAAAACTCGGCAGATTCGGGTTTTTTCTCGCCTGTTCAGGGTTCCCCGAGTGCCGAAACACCCGCTCGATTCCCCTGGCCAGGTGTCCCCGTCCGGGATGTGACGGAGAAATTGTCGCGCGCAGAACCAAGGGACGCGGCAAGGAATTTTACGGATGCACCCGGTATCCCGAGTGCGACTTTATTACGCATTTCAAGCCCATAAACGCAACGTGTCCAAAATGCGGACAGTTCATGGTGGAAAAATACGACAAGAAAAACGGTTCCTACAAATCCTGTATCAATCCCGAATGTGATTATCTGCATAGCCAGGATGATGGCGGTGAACCGGGCAGGGAAGAGTGACCGGACGGCACAGAATGAACCGGTATTTTGAAGAGTACCTTGAATATATCCGGTCGGTACGCGCACTTTCCCCCCGTACTGTAGAAGGCTACCGTCGGGATCTGGCCCTCTTCGATTCCTTTCTGGACGGGATGTCGCCGTTTGAAGCCGTTGAATCTGATTTGCGGCTGTTCGCCGCGGAACTTGGTCAGAAAAGCCGGGAACCCGCCGGGGTAAACCGCGTATTGTCCGCCCTGCGCGGATTCTACCGCTATGCCGTGCGTTTCGGTCTGACCGAATCAAATCCGGCCGCTACCGTACGCAATCTGAAAGTTCACCAACGGATGCCGGCGTTTTTATTCGCCGAAGAAGCTGCAGCCCTGTGCAAAAAGCCGGATTCCGCCGGAATACTCTGGCCCGCACGGGACACGGCCCTGTTAACCATGTTGTATTCAACCGGCTGCCGTGTATCAGAAATAGTCAATCTTTCCCTTGCGGACATGGATCCCGAAGGAACATCGGCGACTGTTACCGGTAAAGGGCGAAAACAGCGCAAAGTTTTTTTCTCGCGGGAGGCGCGCTCCGCGCTTGCTGACTATCTTGCAGAACGGAACGCGGTGCTGGCCCGTCATCAGGAACGGGACTTGAGCAAGAACCGGCTATTCATCTCCAAACGGGGACGCGCGCTTTCGGTGCGCGGCATCCAGTTCATTATCGAACGATACACGGACGATGCCCGTCATCTTTCTCCTCATGCGCTCCGGCACAGCTTTGCGACAACCCTGGTTGGCAGGGGCGTCGACATACGGTCCGTACAGGAAATGCTCGGACATTCAAGCATTTCGACAACGCAGCGGTATACGCATGTAAGCCGCGACGAACTGAATAAATTATATCATCAGGCCCATCCGCACGGGTAATGGAGGACATCATGAAAAATGAAAAATTCCGCAGTACTACCATCATAGCCGTCCGTAAGGACGGTAAAGTTGCCATGGCCGGGGACGGGCAGGTTACGCTCGGAGAAACCGTCATGAAACCGAACGCGAAAAAGGTACGGCGCATTTACGACGGTAAAATCCTGACCGGATTCGCCGGAGCTACCGCTGACGCGTTTACCCTTCTTGAACGGTTTGAAACACGGGTCAAGGAGTATTCCGGCGATCTCGTCCGTTCGGCAGTTGAGCTGGCAAAAGACTGGAGAACCGACAAGGCGCTGCGGAACCTGCAGGCCCTGCTCCTCGTGGCGGATAGCGAGAAGACCCTGCTCATTTCAGGCACCGGCGATGTAATAGAACCGGCCGAAGATGTGCTTGCCATCGGTTCCGGGGGAAACTACGCCTACGCGGCTGCGCTTGCCTACCTGGAAAACGGATCGCTTACCGCACGGGAAATTGCCGAAAAGAGCCTGCATATCGCGGGAAGAATCTGTATTTATACCAATGAATCAATAACTGTCGAGGAGTTGTAATCCGTCATGGAAGCACTGGAAAACCTTACACCCAAGGCCATTGTGGCCGAACTGGATACGTATATTATCGGACAAAAAAAGGCCAAACGCGCCGTCGCAATCGCGCTGAGAAACCGAACCCGCCGGCTTCGGCTGCCCGAGGATGTACGGGACGAGATTGCCCCGAAAAACATTCTCATGATCGGACCAACCGGTGTGGGAAAAACGGAGATAGCCCGACGGCTCGCAAAACTTTGCGGCGCGCCCTTCCTCAAGGTTGAGGCCACAAAATATACCGAAGTCGGCTATGTTGGCCGGGATGTTGAATCCATGATTCGCGATCTCATGGCCGTCGGGTACGCCATGGTCAAGAGTGAAATGCAGGGCGCGCTCCAGGGAGAAGCGGAGAAGCGTACCGAAGAAATTTTGCTGGATCTGCTGCTGCCGGGATTGAACCGGAAAAAACCGGCTTCTCCCGCCGTGGCCCGGAGCGAAGAAATGCTTCCGGCACTTTCTTCCCCGACGGGCGACGATGGCGGAAAAGAAAATGATACCCGTGAAAAATTCCGGAAGATGCTCCGGGACGGTTCGCTCGAGGACCGCATGGTGGAAGTTACCGTCCAGAAATCCGGTATGCCCTCATTCGAACTTTTCGCCGGTTCGGCCAATCTGGAAGATCTCGAAATGAGCGTGCAGAACATCACCAACATGATAACCGGCGGAAAGAACAAGCGAAAACAGGTTCCGGTGGGAGAAGCGCGGAAAATTCTCATGGCCGAACAGCTTGACCGGTTGGTTGATCATGAAAAGATAACTGAAGAAGCCCGCAAGCGGGTTGAACAGATGGGAATCGTATTTATCGACGAAATCGACAAGGTCGCCTCGAAAGGCGAGCGGGGAAGCAATCAGGATGTTTCGCGCGAGGGCGTTCAGCGTGACATTCTTCCCATCGTGGAAGGGTCCACGGTGAATACCAAGTACGGTGTTGTGGATACCGCCCACATCCTCTTCATAGCCGCCGGGGCGTTCAACGTATCCCGCCCGAGCGACCTCATTCCCGAGCTCCAGGGCCGTTTCCCGCTTCGTGTCGAGCTGGAATCCCTCAATGCGGAAGACTTCAAGAGAATACTCCTTGAACCCAAAAATGCCCTCACACGGCAATATACCGCCCTTCTCGGGACGGAAAACGTATCAATCGAATTCGACGACGATGCCATAAACATGATGAGCGAACTCGCCGCCGAGGTGAATTCCAGGATGGAGAACATCGGCGCACGGCGTTTGCATACCATCATGGAAACCCTGCTGGAAGAAATTTCGTTCAATGCCGATGAACATGCCGGTGAAACGATAAAAATTACTACCGGCTATGTACGCGAGCGCCTCGGGGACATCGTGAAGGATCAGGATCTTTCGCGGTATATCCTGTAGAAAAAAGTAAACCGGGCGGTGCAATATGCCGAAACTCTAGGGGAGGGGAGAGGCAATATATGAACAGTTTTACCAAAACAATCGACTTATTGCACCGCGCGATGGATGTGAATACCCTGCGGTACGGTGTATCCGCCAACAATCTCGCGAACTCGGGCGTTCCGAATTTCAAGCGTACCATGGTCAATTTTGAAACTGAACTCAAACGTGCGCTTGATTCCGAAAAATCGGCACGGGGACAGTTTTCTCTTGCCGTAAACAATCCTCGTCATATCGCGTCGGACGGCGTAATCGATTACCGCTCCGTTGAACCGCGCCGCGTTCTTGACTATACCTCCACCGCGAAAGCGAACGGAAACAACGTGGATCCGGAACAGGAAGCCATGGAGCTTCTCCGGATTCAGCTCAATTATCAATTGTTGACCCAGATGCAGAGCTTCCAGTTCTCGCAGGTCAATTCGGTACTCAAGTAAAAAAAGGAGCATAAACCATGGGACTTTTTACCAGCATACAAATAGCGGCAAGCGGAATGGCGGCAGAACGGCTCAGAACCGATGTCATTTCCGATAATATCGCCAATGCTACCACCACCCGCACCCAGGAAGGCGGTGCTTTCCGACGTAGCCGGGTTCTTCTCGCACAGAAAGAACCGGGTCTGGACTGGCGGAATCCCTTCATTCCCTCTGAAATTGAGCGCGGCCCCGGCAAGGGCGTCCGCGTCATGGGCGTAGAAAAAGATACCGCCGATATGCGCATGGTATACGACCCCACCCATCCCGACGCCATCCAGTCCGGTCCGAAAGCCGGCTATGTGGAATATCCCAATGTCAACATCGTGACCGAAATGGTTGATCTCATATCGGCTTCGCGTTCCTATGAAGCGAATTCATCGGTAATCCAGGGTTCGAAAGAAATGTTCATGCGTGCCCTTGAAATAGGAAGGTAGAATAAATGACGATCGCACCGGTAACAGTCGAGAATTTCCGTTCAAGCATGGTGTCGGGCAGCAACCTGATCGATAACGCAACCCGAGCAGAAACCGCGAGTTTCGAACAAACCCTTCTTGCAGCCTTCGACAAGATGAACCAGCAGCAGATCCACACCAGCGAGCTTT
Organism: Spirochaetes bacterium ADurb.Bin215; assembly: GCA_002070025.1. GTDB lineage: Bacteria > Spirochaetota > Spirochaetia > Treponematales > Treponemataceae > Teretinema. The sequence goes on along the minus strand of MWCL01000002.1, from coordinate 16,462 downwards.
CGCAGCAGATGATGATTGATCCCGATTCCGTGGATGTTCATGATGTAACCATAGCCATGGCAGAGGCGAATCTGTCGCTGAAACTGGCCCAGTCGGTCATTGACCGCGTAATCCGCGGCTGGAATGAAATCACGACGAACCGTTAATTTATACTGTAATATTGTGCTATACTGTGGTAATATATAGAAATACTATGTAACCGGTTCGTTCAGTAACGGGAGGGGGAACATGAACGAATGGCTTAAAAAGCTATTATCACACATACAAACACTGTGGACCAAATGGACGGTTGTTCAAAAGATCATCTTTGCCGGAATTGCCGTCGCCGCTGTTGTAGCGGTTGTAATGCTTTTTTCGGTATCAGCTTCTACGACCATGGTTCCGCTCATCGATACGCCCATAGCCGACGAGTTTCTCCGCGACAAGATTGTTATCCGTCTCAATGAAGAAAACGTTCGTGCGTCCGTTTCCGCGAACGGCATGATACAGGTACCGGATGAGGCTACCGCGCGTCGAATGCGGGCCATGCTTATCCGTGAAGACCTCATTCCCCAGGGAACCGATCCCTGGGCAATCTTCGATGTTGAACGCTGGACCATAACCGACTTTGAGCGCAACGTTAACAAAAGACGCGCCATCATTGAAGAAGTTCGCCAGCATATCAAGGCCCTCGACGACATAGACGACGCGAGCGTTGTCGTCAATATTCCCGAAGACACCCTGTTCATGGAAGACCAGAAACCGGTGAGCGCGAGCGTCGTGCTCTATCCCAAACCCGGAAGCGACATCGCCCGGAACCGGGGCAAGGTTGAAGGTATCCAGAAGATCCTGAAATTCGCCGTGGAAGGCCTCCAGGACGAGAACATCACCATCGCGGACAATACCGGGATGGTTTTGAACGACTTTGAGGGCATGCGTGAATGGGACCGGCTTACCAGAATCGAAAAGGAACAAAAACTCATTGCCCAGCTCGAAGCCCAGTACCGGGTACGGATACTCAACGCGCTTCAGCAGATTTACGGCATGGACCGGGTACGGGACCTCAACCTCAAGATAGACATGGACATGTCGGACAAACAGGTGGTAACCAAGGACTATCTTCCCACCGTTATCCGCCCCGACAATCCTGAAACGCCGTACGACGACTCGGATATTGTTCCCTCGGTCACCCTTTCTTCGGAAACCTCAACCACACGCTGGCAGGGGAGCGGATTCAATCCCGAAGGACCTGCAGGAGTTGAAGGACAGACGGCTCCCGCATACAAGGACATGTCCAACCTCTATGGTCTTTCGGAGCAGTCCATCGTTAAGAAAAATGAACTGGTCGGTGAACGTCAGACATCCGAGACCGTCAGCCCTTCAATGGGCCGTCGTACCGTTTCGGTGAATATTGATGGTATCTGGGTGAAAAAGCGCGACGAGACCGGTAATTTCGTCGTAACCAACGGTGAAATTGAGCGAGAATATATCGCGATTTCGGACGAGGAACTGCAATCTGCGCAAAAAGCGGTACAGGACGCAATCGGATTCGACCGCGCCCGGGGTGACTCGGTGAGTGTTCTGAACATACAGTTCGACCGGTCAGCCGAGTTCGCGAAAGAAGACCTGGCTTACCTCAAGAAAAAACAAACCGAACAGACCATACTGTATTCTCTCATTGCGCTTGCGATCATTCTGGTTTCGTTCATCGTATACCGCATGATTACCCGCGAACTGGAACGCCGCAGGAGGCTCAAGGAAGAAGAGCTGCTGCGGAAGCACCAGATGGAACGTGAAAAGACACTCTGGGAAGCCGAGCAGGCCGGAATGGAAGTATCCATGTCGGTTGAAGAACGAAAACGGCTGGAACTTCAGGAAAACGCCATTAACATGGCCAAGGAACATCCGGAAGATGTTGCCCTGCTGATCCGTACCTGGTTGATGGAGGAATAAACAATGGCAGTTTCAACCGCAAAAGACAAATCGTCCTCGTCTTCCTCCAAGAAGGCAAAAGACGTCAAGTCTCTAACCGGACGCCAAAAGGCCGCGATATTTCTTGTATCCCTGGGCTCGGAAATATCCTCGGAAATATTCAAGCATCTCCGCGAAGATGAAATAGAAACGCTGACCTTCGAGATAGCCCGTCTTGAAACGGTAGAACCCGAGTTCAAGGACGCCATTCTCCAGGAGTTCCAGGACCTCATGATGGCGCAGAACTTTATCACTACCGGTGGTATTGACTATGCCCGCGAACTTCTGGAAAAATCGGTCGGCAGCCAGAAGGCAATCGATATAATTAACCGCCTTACCAGTTCCCTGCAGGTTCGTCCCTTCGATTTTATCCGTCGTACCGACCCCGCGCACCTTTTGAACTTCATCCAGCAGGAGCATCCGCAGACCATCGCGCTCATTCTTGCGTACCTTGAACCGGCTAAAGCCTCCATTATCCTCCAGAATCTGCCGGATGACATTCAGAGCGAGGTTGCCCGGCGTATCGCCACGATGGACCGTACATCGCCGGACGTTCTCCGTGAAGTTGAACGGGTTCTCGAGAAGAAACTGTCAACGCTTTCAAGTGAAGACTACACGGCGGCGGGCGGTGTAGAGAGCATCGTCGAGATTCTCAACCTTGTAGACCGGTCGTCCGAAAAGTCGATTATCGAAGCACTCGAGGATGAGGATCCGGATCTGGCGGAAGAGATCAAGAAACGCATGTTCGTATTCGAAGATATCGTCATGCTCGACGACCGCGCCATTCAGAAGGTGCTGCGTGAGGTTGATACCCAGGAACTCGCCAAGGCACTCAAGGCGGTTGATACCGAAGTACAGGACAAGATATTCCGCAACATGTCCAAGCGTGCCGCGGGAATGCTCAAGGAAGACATGGAGTACATGGGACCGGTCCGCCTGAAAGACGTAGAAGAAGCACAGCAGAAGATTGTGTCCATAATCAGGCATCTTGAAGACACTGGTGAAATTGTTATTGCACGTTCTGGCGAGGACGAGCTGGTTGTATAACGGCAGGTAAATCATGGGAAAAAACGTTTTTCGTGCAAATGAAGTGAAACTCACCAACGATTATGTGCAGCTCCATCTGTCAAAATCGTTTGTCCCGGATGAACCGGAGGAAGCTGTTGTGGAAATTCCGGAATATGAAGGACCCACCGCAGACGATCTTCGTCGTGAGGCCGAACAATGGAAAGCTGAATGGGAGCTTGAAAAAGAACGCATGATCGCCGCGGCCGAACAGGAAGCGCAGCGGATTGTTGATGAAGCCGAAAAGGCCGCGTTCGAAGAAGTAAAACGAAAGACCGATCAGTCGCAAATACTGCGTCAGGAAGCTCAGGATTCAGCAGACGAGCTTCTGGCAAGTGCACGCAGGGAAGCGGACGAAATACTGTCCGAAGCCAAAAAGCGTGTTGACGAGCAGGAAAAGAACGGATACGAAGAAGGGTTTGCAAAAGGCCGCGAAGAAGGCTTCCGTGAAGGAAATATCGAAGCAGAACGGCTTGTCGAACGTCTTCATGTCATTATTGAACGCACCATGGACAAGCGTCAGGAAATCCTTTCCGAAACCGAACAGCAGATTGTTGATCTTGTCCTGTTGATGACAAGAAAGATCGTAAAAGTTATCTCAGAGAATCAGCGGAATGTTGTTGTATCGAATGTTATTCAAGCCCTCCGAAAGGTCAAGGGCCGTGGAGACGTTATAATCCGGGTTAATCTCAATGATGTGGGCATGACTACGCAGCATACCAAGGACTTCCTTTCCGCCGCGGAAAATGTGAAGAACATAACCGTTGTGGAAGATTCCTCTGTTGACCGTGGCGGCTGTGTCATTGAAACCGATTTCGGCGCGATAGATGCCCGCATTGTCAGTCAGCTTAATGAACTGGAACAACGAATTCTTGAAGTATCTCCCATAAAAACACGGCTTAAAACGGCAACCACTACGCCGCAGGATTAGCCATGATTGATATTTTTGAAAAATATCGTACAGCGGTAGAAGAACTTGATCCCATCCGGTACACCGGTGTGGTTACCCGGGTACGCGGTATGCTCATAGAAAGCAGCGGTCCGCAGGTTGTGGTCGGTGAAGTGTGCCAGATCATGCTGTCCCGGGGTCACGCACCCGTATTCGCCGAAGTTGTCGGTCTTGACGGAGGAACCGTCCAGCTCATGAGCTATGGCGATGTACAGGGCATAGAAATAGGCTGTACGGTTATCGCGAGCGGGTCGGTCCTCTCGGTTCCGGTAGGAAAACACCTGCTTGGTCGGGTGCTCAATGCCATGGGTAAAGCCGCAGACGACGGCCCTGAAATACTTTCTTCCGTACACTATCCCGCGTTAGCCTCCGCTCCCGATCCCATGAAACGTGCAACAATTACCCGCCGAATTGTAACCGGCGTTCGTGCCCTGGACGGACTGTTGGCGGTAGGACGCGGTCAGCGCCTCGGCATTTTCGCCGGATCAGGTGTGGGAAAATCCACCTTGCTCGGCATGATTGCCCGCAATACCAATGCCGACGTCAACGTTATCGCGCTTATCGGGGAACGCGGCCGTGAGGTCGTGGATTTTATCAAGAACGACCTGGGCCCGGAAGGGTTGAAACGTTCCGTCGTTGTTGCCGCTACCTCTGACCAGTCGCCCATAGCGAGAATACGGGGTGCCTATGTCGCGACTGCCATAGCGGAGTATTTCCGCGATCAGGGAAACGATGTCATGCTCATGTTCGACTCGGTAACCCGGTTCGCGAAGGCACAGCGGGAAATCGGGCTTGCCATCGGTGAACCACCGGCAACCCGTGGTTACACCCCCAGTGTATTTGAACTGCTACCAAAATTGTTGGAACGAAGCGGTACGTCGGACAAGGGTTCCATTACCGGATTTTATACCGTTCTCGTGGACGGGGACGACATGGATGAACCCATATCGGATACCGTGCGCGGAATTCTCGACGGCCATGTGATTCTCAGCCGGAAGCTGGCGCAAAAGTACCATTATCCGGCCATAGATGTTCTTTCGAGCATATCGCGTCTCGCGAACCGGGTATCCGGCGCGAAGAGTCGTGAAGCGGCTGCACGAATACGGCGCATGATGGCGGTGTACGATGACGCTGAAGACATGATCGCTGTTGGCGCCTACCAAAAGGGATCAAACCCGGCGATAGATGAATCCATGGAGCATCACCCGAAAATAGAAAACTTCCTTTGTCAGGAAGTGGGAGACACCGCTCCGATCGGAGAAACACTGGCACAGCTTGCGGCAGTCGCGGATATAGAAATTCCTCCGGAAGAAGCCGAACACGCCGATCCCGCGCCCTCGTATGACTCATGAAGCGGTTTTCATTCCGTCTCGAGAAACTGCTCAAGTACCGCGAATTTCGCGAAAAAGAAGCCGAGACTAATCTCGGTAAGGCAAACGCGGCCCGCGATGCCCTCCAGATAGAGCTTGATTCAATCGCCCTGAAACGGGTACGTACGGCTGCGGAACGGCGGCAGGGGTTGAGTGTCCCTGAACTTCTTGCGATAGAACACTACATCAACCGTCTCGATACCACGAAGGAACAGCTTCTTGAGCGTCTGGTTCTTGCTGAAATGGAAGTTGAGAAAGCCCGGAAAAAATATATAACGGCAACCCGCGAGCGTCGCGTACTTTCGAAACTTCGGGAAAAAAAGAGCGACGAGTGGAAAAAATATGTAACAGAAGAGGAAGCCGCCGTTCTTGACGACATTTCAAATTTCAGTGACCGGAATGATCAATCTAGTACTTGAAGTCGCTGTCGCCGATAAACTCGCGGATTATGGACTGCCCCGGTACATAGGTTGACGGTATGGGCGAGAAATTGTTCAGGAACATGAGCAGCCGTGATGCCTGGCTGTATTCAACCTGGTGCGGTTTTACCGCGCGCAACAGGGGTTCGGCGTAAACCTTGAGAACCGCAAGCTCGTAGTCAAGCGCAGTATTGAGAATGATGTCCGCCTTGTCCTGGAACGGGAAAATATGTTTCCGTTCTCCCCGCTGAACGCTTTCCCACATGTCTATGGTACCCGAAGCTCCCTTGCCGCGGAACTGCGCGTCGCGGACGATACGGCGGATCAGACGGTTGTCCGAGGTCGGAATGCGGTTGTGGTCGTCGAGATTGAGCTGTGTGAGTGCGGACAGATAGATCTTGTATTTCAGTTCCGGCGCGATAAGCGGCGTCATCTTGTCGTTGAGGGCATGAATGCCTTCAAGGATGAGAATGGTCCGGTCCTTGAGTTTGAGCGTACGGCCGGTGTATTTGCGCTTCCCCGACTTGAAATCAAAAGAGGGAAGCTGTACTTCGGCGCCTTTGAAAAGTGACACAAGAATTTCGTTGAGAAGGGGTACATCAAGCGCTTCAAGACACTCGAAGTCCGGTTTCCCGTGCTCATCGAGGGGCGTCCCATCCACACCGCGGTAATAATCGTCGATACTGATAACGACCGGATCATACCCGAGTACCCGGAGCTGCATGGAAAGCTTCTTGCTCGTGGTCGTTTTTCCCGAGGATGATGGACCCGCGATAAGAACAACCCGGGCTGTCTGGCGTTCCGCGATGCGATCCGCTATTTCGGCGATCTTCTTGTTCTGAAGTGTTTCGGTAATATCGATAAAGTCCCGTCCACGGTTATGTTTGACCAGTTCGTTGAGTTGTCCAACCGAGGACACACCGATGAGTTTCCCCCATTTTTTCCCTTCGCTGAGTACGGAAAAAAGATGGGGATTATCTTCGAATTCGCAGAGAAAGTCCGGATGCGCCGTTGGCGGGAAGCGCAGCAAGAAGCCTTCGCCGAACGCCTTGAGTTCAAATACTGTAAGAATTCCGGTACTCGCCAGAAGCGGCTGGAAGTAGAGATCTGAATAGTCATCCAGGGTATTGATGAGAATTTTTGGTTTGGACGTGTGATCAAGAAGACGCATGGTGTCCGGCTGGTTCGCGTCCCGGAACAGCTCGAGCGCTTCTTCGTAGGAAACATAGCGGGACGTAATTGGCATGTCCGCTTCAATTATTTTACGCATGCGCTGTTCAAGGCGCTCAAGATCGATAACGATGTTTTCGTCGCCCGATTCCAGTGTGTAGTAGTACCCATAGCCAAGACTGTGTCCCACGAGGAGACGGAGATCAGGATACAGTTGGCGGGCGGCGGACGCCAGAACCAGACAGAGGGTTCTGCGGCATACGTTTGAGCCCTCGGTTGTTTCATTTGTTACGGGTTCAACATGGGCACGCACGTCTATGCTGCGGGTCAGGGAGAAAAGCTCGTTGTTCACCTGTATGGCGACAACCGGACGGGAGGTTTTGGGTAAAAATGGAAGGAGTTGCAATCCGGTAACCGGTTTGTCGAATACTTTCTTTGTGCCGCCCGGGAACGTAATCTCGACTGTTGACACTGGAAGCCTCCGGTACTTTTTTTTGCTTGTATCGGGACCGGAGGGACTCGAACCCCCTACCTACTGCTTAGAAGGCAGTTGCTCTATCCGGATGAGCTACGATCCCCGGAACTATCGGGATGATAGGAGTCGAACCTACGATCTTCTGGTCCCAAACCAGACGCCTTAGCCACTAGGCTACATCCCGTAATGCTGGTCATTGTATGAAAAATAGCGCCCCCCTGTCAAGGATGGCCGGAGGGGAACAGGTGAAGATCGGGCAGAAAATGAGAATGATCGGTATTCACTGCCGTACGGATTACTGACTCGCTGGTTGATGCGATTTCAAAATAATAGCGGATAGTGTCAAATCCTTCGCGATTAACAAGAATTTCGAAGGAAAAAGCCTTGCGTATGCCCGGTTTGTCCGCGCTCACGGGTTTAACCCAAAAGGTAAAGGTTCCCGGGGTATGCGGATCGATGGTGAAGGGATTTGACCAGGTGCTGTCGATGCATTCTGCCAGTGCGCCTTCCATCAACAGCTGTACCTGGAGGTTTGTCGCCGGTTCAAAGGTACATCCGTCCAGAATGCGACCAACAAAGGTAGGAAAGTTGAATACCGGAGTTTTGGGAAGAGACGCGCTCTGATCATGATTCGGCCGCTTTTTTGCAAGGACCTGTTTCATACCTTCCAGGGCGATACGGTTAATGTCCGCGACCAGCTGCATCTTGTCTATTGCGTCTTCATTCTGTGCATAGGCGAGACCGCGGCCGGATTTGATGTAATGCGGGGGCAGACGGTTGAGTACATAACAAATGGTATCCAGCCGGCACTGTTCACAACTGCAGGTAAGCCAGTCGGCTTTCGATTCGATAACCGTGTCAAATAGTTCATTGACACCGCTGTAGACCATTTCTTCCATCAGATTATGTACATTCATTGATGCCTCCCGGAACGCGCGAATCCTTCTCCACAGTGTAATGCAGTCCGGTCAAATTGGCAAGTTTGTCGCCCAGTTCGGGTATGGCCTCAACCGCGTCAAAGAAGTCGGGATGTACCGCGATGCGTACCTTGCGCAATGACCGCACAAAGTTCGTAACAACCGAACGGGAAAAGACAGTGGAACTTTCACTGAATGAAACCTGTTCCTCCCGGATAAACAGATCGCTTTCGAAAGAAATGCGTTCGGGGATGTCGAGAAGGACATGGCGGGTTTCAACCGGTTTGCCTGTTGCCCTGCCGAGGTATGCTGCAATACGCTCTTCAATGTGTGAACGCTGGTCAAGGGATTCGAGTGCGGTTTCCGCTTCTCCGGATAAGGGTGACGAAAACACGATCGGGTAAAAGTCCCGGTTTCTGATCGATCGGGCCAGTTCCCGTTCCGGTATCCGCGTTGTTTCCGCAAGGGTGAAAATTCCCTCGTCGTCACAGGGATAGATTTCTTCCGGGCACAGCACGGACCGGTCAAGCGCCGCGAAGAGGAATTTCTTCATCATGGCGGTGGCTATACGGATGGTTCGATGCCAGTAGACGGAACGGTACATGAGGTATTTTGAAAAGAGCACACTTTCCACCGACATGATGGCGCTCGTGTCCAGAACGATTCCCCGCTCACGGTCGGCATGTATGTGGGACAAAATGAAATCGGTGTCCTGTATGCCGTAGGGAACTCCGCAAAAGTACGCGTCGCGGTTCAGGTAATCCAGTTTGTCCGGGTCAAGAACTCCCGACAGGATGCGGGCGAAAAAGTCCGTCTCGGCGTTTCCCTGGCCGATTCCAAGAATTATTGCGGCGGTCATCTCCGGATCGCCGCCGGAGGCCGCTATGAGGGTGCTCAGGGGATTTTGACGGATGATGCCGGCGGTCAGTTCCTCATGTTCGAGCAGGGGAAGTTCCTTGAGCGCATGGGTAAAGGGGAAGTGACCAAGATCATGGAGGAGGGCCGCCGCGAGGAACGATGCTCGTCCTTCACGGGTGGTCCATTGGTCCGCGCCGGTTTCCAGAAGTATTGAAAGCATGCGGTGCGCAAGATGAAAAACGCCGAACGAATGCGATGCCCGGGAGTGTGTCGCGCCGGGGTACACATATTCGGCGGGGCCGAGTTGTTTTATGCGGTAGAGCCGCGAAAACGGATCCGTACGGGTAATGGCTTCCAGTTCGGGTGTTATCCAGATATGTTTCCATACCGGATCCCGGACTGCAACATTCCAGCGGGATCCGCTTTCCGGCGCGGCCATAGGGCGGGTTTACTGGCCTCCCTGCCGGGTCCAGGCGGCAAGACCGCCGGCGAGAAGCACCTTGCGGGTCCGCTCGTCGAGATCATTAGTCGCCTCGAAGGACAGCCCGTCGCTTTTCCGTACCAGGGTAAACGGCGTACCGTTTTTGAGGGCGGAGTGAATGCCGGACAGGGTAAGTTCGTCGTTCATTGCAAGTTTGTCGTACACGGACGGATCCGAAAGAACGAGCGGGAGGATTCCGTAGTTTACGAGGTTTGCCTTGTGAATGCGGGCGAACGATTTTACGATAACTGCGCGAACGCCGAGGTACATGGGCGCGAGCGCGGCGTGTTCCCGGGATGAACCCTGACCATAGTTTTCACCGCCGAGCACCATGCATCCGGAGGCCTGTTGCGCCCGGTCGTAAAAGCCGGTGTCGAGGCGTTCAAAGGTGTAGCGGGAAATCTCCGGTATGTTCGAACGGAGCGGCAGAACTTTCGCTCCCGCAGGCATGATATCGTCCGTCGAGACGTTGTCACCTGCCTTGAGCAGAACGGGGAGGGAAAGGCTGTCAGGAAGCTCCGGCGAGGCGGGACAGGGTTTAATATTCGGTCCGCGGATTATTTCCACGCGGGATGCGTCAGTACTGCCGAGCGGCGGGATGAGCATGTTGTCGTCGCGAAGAGTGCTGTATTCGCCGGTGGGATAGGCGGAAAGATTCGCCGTAATGTCGGAGGCTGCCGTGCGGGCATCGGAAAGAACGCCGGTAATGGCGGTGAGCGCGGCTGTTTCCGGCGAAACAAGGTACACTTCCGCGTCGGGGGTGCCCGAGCGTCCCTTGAAGTTGCGGTTGAATGTCCGCACCGACACGCCGCCGGAGTTGGGCGCGAATCCCATGCCGATGCAGGGTCCGCAAGCGCTTTCCAGAATGCGGAAGCCCGCCCGGATGAGTTCTCCGAGAATGCCGGTTTTTTCAGCCTGCATGAGGGTCTGGCGGCTTCCGGGTGAAATTCCCGCTTCAACGCCCTCCGCGACATGTTTACCCTTTACGATGGCCGCGACGGCCGCAAGATCGCTCAGGGAACTGTTGGTGCAGGAACCGATGGCAACCTGGGTTACCTTCTTGCCGGCGAGCGCGGAAATAGGGGCTACCGCGTCGGGAGAGTGGGGCTGTGCCGCCATGGGCTCAAGCGCGGAAAGATCAATTTCGATTATTTTATCATAGGTTGCGCCTTCGTCCGCGGAAAGGGCGCGGAAGTCGCTTCCCCGTCCCATGGCTTCCATGAAAGAACGGGTGGTTTCATCGGAGGGGAATACGCTGCAGGTTGCGCCGAGTTCAGCGCCCATGTTGGTAATGGTCGCACGCTGGGGAACGCTCAGGGTCGAGACACCGTCGCCGAAGTATTCATAAATGGCGCCAACGCCGCCTTTTACGGTTTCGCGCCGGAGGACTTCGAGAATGATATCCTTGGCGGCAACACCCCCCTTGAGTGATCCGGTGAGTTTAACGCCGAACACTTTCGGCATGCTCAGATGGAACGCTCCGCCGCCCATGGCGACGGCGACATCGAGCCCGCCGGCACCTATGGCGATCATGCCGATTCCGCCGCCGGTGGGTGTGTGGGAATCGGAGCCGAGAAGGGTTTTTCCCGGGATGCCGAAGCGTTCAAGATGTACCTGATGGCAAATACCGTTGCCGGCGCGTGAAAACCAGAGGCCGTATTTCGCGGCGATACTCTGCAGGTACCGGTGATCGTCCATGTTCCGGTAGTCCTGCTGGATGGTATTATGATCTATGTATGAGACGGACAGTTCTGTCTGAACCCGGTCAAGGCCGATTGTTTCGAACTGGAGATAGGCCATGGTTCCGGTTGCATCCTGGGTGAGTGTCTGATCAATACGGATAGCGATATCGGTACCGCGAGCGGGAAGGGACGCGGGTTCAACCAGATGTTCTGAAAGGATTTTTTCGGTAAGTGTCAGCGGCATAGCGGGCTCCTTGAAGCGTAAATATACTGGAGCCATGTTACTTTTTAATGCCGAGATTGTCCATATCCTGACGTCATGCTATACTTCAGGGCATAATGAAAAGAGGATTACGCTGGTACCGTATGTTACTTACCGCCGGTGCCGTGATGACCATGTTACCGACACACGCTCCTGCAGACACCGTGCGGTCCCGCGCTTCGGACTATTTTGACCGCATCAAATGGACCCGTAATTATGAAAGTGTTCAACCTTCGGCGTTACCCGGATACGCACTGCCGGGGGGAAATGAAGCCTATGCGTCCCTTGTTCTGAGCAGTACCAGTACTTCCGGGGGAATTTATCCCAGTGTTGAAGGTCTTGGAACACTTCAGTACGACGGGATCGATTCAGGCCTCCTTGCCTTGTTGAATGATCTGAGCGAGTCCCTTGCCGAAAAGGAAGTTGCCGCTACGCTGGTAAGCAATTCACGGCGGTTCCTGCCGACCATAGTCGCCTATCGCCTTGAACGCGTTCCGGAGCCGGACCGGATATTCTACTCCCGTCCGGAGGGGGAAACGCAGGGATTACGAAACTCGACCATTGCCGTTCATGTAACCACCGGACAGGGTGAACGAAAGATCCTGTATCTATACGTTGAAACAGTGTTTGAAAACGGATTGTGGAAAATTTCAGATATCATATTTGACAGTGAGTCCTATGCCGCCATTACTCTCAAGAATTGAACGCGAATACATACTTACCTCACTCGGTACCGACTTGCCGGAACTGACCATAATAACGAAGTCCGGTATTCATACCGTACGGGACTACCAGTGTGACGGTAAAACCCTTGCATGGGTGAAACAACCGCACCAGGATTTTCCCCTGAAAGGAACGGTGAAAGTCCTTTTTTCCCACAAGCGGCGCATCCTCAGTTTTTCTTCCGAGCTCCGCAATACGGTCAACGGCATTGTCTGTCCTATTTCATCCGACATTTTTCCGGAAGACCGGATAACAAACAAGGAAATGCGTGTTTTTTTTCCGGATCTTGCCGGCAGCCGGTACGCGGAATATCCCCCGGGCCGGGTTCGGGTTTCCCGAAACGTCATGATTGGAGAAGGAAAGACGGAACGGTATGCCGTTCTCGGAAAAAAGACGGGTTTGAGCAGGGACGCGTTCCCGGCACTCGCAAGTCTGGAATCGTATCTGGAACGAATACAAGCAGGGTCTATACGGCCTCCCGCCCTCCATGACTGCGCCCAGATCGTTCATTGTGATCATGAAACACTGATGGTCGTTTTTCCGGGAGGTACGATCAATACTTTTGACCGGGATACCGCAGTACCTGTCACGATTCACTGCGGCAAACGCATTCTAAGCGTTACCGTCCGCTTCGCCGCTTTTTTCCGGATAACCGCGGACTCGGAATTGCTGGTGGTACGAATGGATGATGTTCAGGAGGAAGACAAGCGTCTGTTGTTTGAAACAGCCTATACGGAAAAATATACCGGAAACGAATAAAAAAAGCTGCCGTCAGGCAGCTTTTATGTTATTCACCGTCAATTGAAATGCCGTGGCGGCGCTGTGCGTATTTCTTGAGAACGGCAACTCCGTTCCGTTTGTCGTTAAAAACGAAACCGCCGTTCCAGTACTCAAGCGCGGCAAAAAGCGCGTTGCCGCCATCCTGTTCGTCGCTGCGGTTTGTACGGAATGATACGTAGGATCCGAGATGTTCAAAATCCTGCTGGTAGAGGCATTCAAGGCGCTTGCGGTTAAACTCGTTCCATTTCTCGAGGTCCTTGAATCCGTCTCCCTCATCCTCAATAATGAGATGCGCATGAGTCGAACTGAACGAATACCAGACCCGTACTTTCTTGTTCAGGTCGCACTGATTACCGTGTTTTACGGCATTCTTGATAACTTCGCTGATCTGCTGTTCAAGCAGGTTGATTTCTTTTATTTCAAGAGGAGCGGACTGTACAATGAGAAGGGTAAAATAGCGTATCTGTCGGAAATCCGACGGGAACTCCTTGTACAGCATATTTGTTTTGTCGAACAACGGGTCGCTTCCATCTGCTCTCAATTCTTTTACTGGATTCATCTTCTCATCTCCTGGTGTATGCTGATTACCCTTCCATCTGTTGAAGAGCTTCTTCTATGCTGTTTGTGATGGGGAAATAGCCCATCAGTTTCGTTAACTCGATAACTTTTTTTACTGATCCGTGTATATTTGTTATGGCCAGTTTAAGATTCATCTTCTTGACCGTGGAACAGATATAAATAAGAGCTCCGATTCCGGAAGAGTCAATATAATCAACTTGTTCAAGATTTATGATAAAGGACTGTACATTTTTCTCGAGCATCTTCATGACGAGTTCCTTGAGTTTATAGGAATTGTATAAGTCCATCTCCCCGTTTACATCTATGATGTATACATCTCCGTTCTTCCTGATTTTAAGTTCCATACTCCTGTTGCTCCTTCCTCTTTAGGCCTTGATTTTCATGACTAGCAGCGTCTGGTCATCATGAATACTGGCTGAACCTACAAAAGCCTGTAGGTTTTGCCTGACTTCTGTAGCGATATCTTTTGCAGATTTTGCATTGTTTTCACTAATCACATTGGACAATGTTTGAATACCATACTGATGTCCTTCACTATTCAAGGTCTCAACCAGGCCGTCGGTAAAGAGAATGATAATATCTCCTTTCTCCACTGTCAACTTGGTGCCTTTATAGTTTGAACTCCGCTCGACGCCGATGGGATCTGATTTGGATTGTACCACTTCGATTTCCCTGGTCTTGGACTTCCAGTACAACATTGGCTGGTGCCCGGCGCTGGCAAAGTCGAGTTCATGGGTGTCGGGACAGTAGCTTGCATAGGCAAGCGTGGCATAATGATCCATGTCGATCTTTCCGGTAATACCCTTGTTGATCCAGTCAAGAATGGTTGCGGAATCCTTGGTGGTGTTGGTAACAAGATGCAGAACCGAACGGAGCATCATCATGACCATGCTCGACTGGATTCCCTTTCCCGCAACATCGGCTACGGCGAGAACGATGCGGTCCCGCCGTGCGAGAATCACGTCGAAATAATCGCCGCAGACGCCCTTGGTGGGATTGAAAAAGAATCCGAATCCGACTTCCGGAAGATCGGGAAGCCTCTTTGGCTGCATGGTTTTCTGAATTTTAGACGCGATACTCGCTTCACGTTCAAGATCCGCATGTTCCAGGATCTCCTGAACTGAATAGACATTGTTGATGGCCGAACCCGCATAGTCCGCCAGAAAGGTTCCAATGCGGAAATCTTCCTCAGTAAACTGGGGGTTTTCGGGAAGACGGGCGAGACCCGCTACACCGACTACGCGGTCCTTGATCCGCAGCGGCAGAAAAAGGTAACTACCCGGTTTGAGAAAATCCTCCGGACCGTTCGCGAAAATGCGTTCGTCCGTGCTTCCGTCGCGGACAAGAACCGGTTTACCGGAAGCCGCAACTTCGCCGAATATTGTTTCACCGAGATTGAACTGAACGTAGCGGAAATTGGTCTCTACGCGTACCGGTTTGTGGGGTAGATCTTCGGGAAGCTGGTAGGGCGGGGGAAACTGGCCGGAAAAAGACTTGGCGGCGATACTGTCTTCAAAATCGTCAACAAGGAACACGACTCCGCCGTCCGCACGGGTATGTTTTATAGATATTTCATTAACAAAATCCAGTAGCCGGACAATGTTGATTTCACCGGTCATCGAGTCATTTACCCGGGTAAGAAATTCCTGGCCGATCGATATGAGCGGATCCTCGGTTTCTTCTTCTTCGCCTTGAATGTCGGTCTCCGCTTCTTCATCGGCAACGGCCGCCGGGACCGGTTCCGACGCGGAACCCAGGAAAACGGTATACAACAGCAGGATTATGCTTGAAAGGAGTATTCCGGAGGAATACACGAGCAGGCTCGGAAAAATGATGGCAAGAATGCTGCTCAGTCCGAGTAATCCGACCAACACAGCCGAAAGACGGAAAAAGACCGGTCCGGGCAGTACTTCACGGTTTTTCCTGGCGACTCGGGCGAGGAAAAATCCGGTAACTCCCTGAACAAGTATGCCTGCCGCCAAAGGTATGATGGCGTACGAATCAATAAGTGCTGTTTGCATTGTACTTAAGTGTACCATTGATACTATAGGTCGTCAAGTTTGAAAGAAATTTTTGATCTTTTGGAGAATTGACGCGGGAAATGGCAGCACTTCGGGCTCGTCAATGCCGCGGGTTGCTTCATCGAGAGGAAATGAAGCGCCATATTTGTGTTTCAGTTCGTCCCATCGTTTGATAATCCAGACATACAGGTCGCTTTCAGTCCGTTTCCTGAATTTTTTCAGGAGCTTTTTCTTGCGGATTACCCGGAGAACCGGTTGATACACATTTTGATACCAGGAAAGCATGGCATCAGGAAAGGGAATCTCCTCCGGTATCGTTTCATTTATGTAATATTTGTGCACAAGAATATGATTGTAGATAACGTCGTATTGTCCCGGAGAGGTGAAATCGAGGTTCCAGTCTTCGGTAAGGTCGCCGAACCCGGTTTCCGTGTAAAACACCCGCTTTTCATACTTGATAACCTCGTCCAATATGGTTTCCGGCGTTACCGAAGACGGCAGTACAATCTCGCTTTTCAGGGAAATTATCTCCGCGTCTATGAACTCCACTCCCTGTGCCTTCGCGACCGAAACCCGGTGATTGCCGTCCCGGACAAAATACATGCCGCCTATTTCATACAATTGTATGGGCGGCAGGGGAATGTCGGTCAGGTGGGCCTGGTCAACCCGTTCCCACCGCTGGCGGAGGTATCCGGAACGGGGCAGAAAGTGATTGTCAAAATCGCGGTAGCGGCCTTCGCTGCCGATTATCTTGTTGATGG
>MWCL01000001.1 GCA_002070025.1 Spirochaetes bacterium ADurb.Bin215 | reverse complement strand
GAAACATTGAACCAGTATCTGGTTAAGGGAAAACAGATCGCTGTCGAAGGCGAACTGCACCAGAACCGTTGGGAACAGGATGGACAGTCGCGGAGCAAGGTTGAAATCAATGCTTCGAATGTCCAGCTTCTCGGCGGAGGCCAGGGCGGTTCCGATTACAGTTCCGCCCCTGACAGTCAGGGAAATCCCTATCAACGGCGGGCGGAAAGCGCTCCGCCGTCCCGAATGGGAGGAGAACCTTCCGGTCCATCCGATTTTCCCGATGACATTCCATTCTAAGGAGACAAAGAAATGGCAGATGAAAGAATACGAGATCTTGGCAATGAAGACCACAATTCAGGTCGTGAAGGTGAAGACCGCGGTGGACGCCGTGGAAAGCCCTTTTTCCGCAAAAAGGTATGCCGCTTCTGTACACAGAAGCTCAAAATTGATTACAAGGACGCTGACACACTCCGCCGATATACCACCGAGCGCGGAAAGATTCTTCCCCGCCGCATTACCGGAACCTGTGCCAAGCATCAGAGACGCCTCGCGCTTGAAATCAAGCGGGCACGTGCGCTCGCCATGCTTCCCTACGTGGTAAGCTGAGGCAGCATTTTTCCAGTCGGCTGTTGATCCAACTCCTGGACGCGGCAGCTGATTAACGGGGACCGCTGAAACATTTGTTTCCGGCGGTCTACCAACAAACCAGTAAGGAGCTTGAAGTATGAAGGTTATACTGAACGTAGATGTAAAACATCTCGGTGAAGAAGGCGATGTAAAAGATGTCGCCAATGGATATGCCCGGAACTATCTGTTCCCCCGCAGCCTTGCCGTTCCCTGTAATGACGTAACGCTTGCCCATTTTGAGGGACGCCGTGCGGATATTGAAGCCCGCAAGGAAGAGAAGCGCAAGGATGCCGCCGGTCTCAAGGAACGCCTCGAAGGCGCGAAACTCACCATCGCCATGTCCGCCGGTACGAACGGCAAACTGTATGGCGCTGTTACCAATCAGACCATTGCCGACGAACTGGCAAAACTCGGATTTGAAGTTGAACGCAAGCGGATTGAAGTTCCCGGTCTTACCCTCAAGAGTGTCGGTAAGTACACCGTTATTGTGCATCTGTATGAGTCAGCAACTGCGGAAGTACCCGTTGTAATCGAAGCGCAGGGCGCCAAGGAAGCAAAGGAAGCTGGAAAGGCTGAACACTCCCGGAAGGAAGCTCCCGTTGTAGAAGAAACACCGGTTGCCGAAGAAGCCCCTGCTGTAGAAGAAGCAGCCCCCGCGGCGGAAGCATCTGCTGAAGAAACCGAAGCGGACGAGTAAAAACAAAGAATGTCGGCTGCATTAAAGGACAAGGTTCCGCCGCATAATCTTGAAGCGGAACAGGCTACGCTTGGCGCGCTACTCCTTGATGCAGAGGCTGTAGGTACCGTTATCCGGTACCTGCGGCCCGACAACTTCTATTCAATTCAAAATCAGAAAATCTATCAGGCCATCATATCCCTGTTCAACAAGGGACAGCGGTGCGACCTCATAACCATAACCGAAGAATTAAAGCAATCCGACATGATTGCCTCGGCGGGCGGCCCTGCTTATATTGCGTCCCTCACCGATATGGTACCTACAAGCGCGAATGTTGACTATTACGCCAAACTTGTACTTGAAACTTCGGTGCGCCGCGCGCTGCTCGGTGTATCCCACAAAATCATTGCGGAAGTGCATAACGAGTCAACGACCAGCCGGGCCCTTCTTGAAGAAGCGCAGAAGCAGATATTCGAGCTTACCGACTCAAATCAGACCGCGACATTCAAGACGCCGAAAGAACTCATACCCCGCGCAATTGAAGCCATTGAAAAACTGTATCATACCCGGGATTCATTTACCGGTGTTCCTTCCGGTCTCATTGAACTTGACCAGATGACGAGCGGATTCCAGAAGTCGGAGTTCATCATCATCGGTGCCCGCCCGTCGGTCGGAAAGACCGCGCTGGCGCTCACCATGGCAACACACATGGCCGTGCGGGAAAAGATACCCACCGCGTTCTTCTCGCTTGAAATGTCGGATATGCAGCTCATGATCCGCATGATTTCCTCCGAAGCGAAGATCCCGTCCGAAAAGCTCAGAACGGGGCTTTTAAAGATGAGCGATTTTCAGAGTATTCAGGACGCAGCGGGCCATATTTACGACTCACCCCTGTACATTGTGGATATGCCGAACATGAAGCTTCTTGATCTCCGGGCAATGGCCCGTCAGCTCAAGACGCAATATGATGTGCAGATCATTTTTATTGACTATATCACCCTGATTTCCAGCGAGAACAGTTATGTTCCCCGGCACGAACAGATTGCGGAAATATCCCGTTCGCTCAAGAGTCTTGCGCGGGAACTCAATATTCCGGTGGTCGCCCTGTCGCAGGTTCGCCGTGACGCGGAAGGAAAAAAACCGACCCTGGCAGATTTACGTGAGTCCGGCTCAATCGAGCAGGACGCGGACGTCGTCATGTTCCTGCACCGCGAACGGTTGAACAGCAAGGACACTGGTGAGCAGGGTATTGATACCGAACTCATCGTCGCCAAGCAGCGTAATGGTCCTATTGGCGATATCGATATTGTTTTCCTGCCCCGGTTCGCGCAGTTTGTTTCCCGAAGCAGGGGTTGACGGTACTGCTACCAAAATTGTTGGAAAAATTTACTCCAGAATCCAGAATCCCTCGGGTGAAAAGTATGCGGTGGAAAGGGTATCCTTCTTGCTGCGCAAATACCAGGTCAGTGAACCGTCGCGGTTAAGACTGAGCAGATACCGGTTCATGTACAGCGGTTTTGACGGGAGGGAATAACTCCGGTCCAGCGCGGTCTGTCGGCCGTTCCGTATGATCATTTCCACAAGAGAAGTCTTCCCGAGCGTTGTGAGAATCTGTCCTGCATCGGCGGAAAGCTGGGCTTCCGTGTCTTCATCACCATACCGTGCGAGCACCCGGACATCAGTATCGGTACTGTTTCGGGGATCATATCGTATGGAGAGCAGTTCTGTTTTTGCGGTTGTATCGCCGGTAATGCGGAAGGCATGCAGCAAGCCTTGTTCACTGGGGCTTCGGGTAAGTCCGTAGACAAGATTGCCCCCAAGGGGTACCGGGACGGTCTCTCCCGTTCTCGTGTTGATGGAAAGAAGAACGTGGGGAGAAAGTCTGGTCGATGATTTTGAGACGATAAGGCGTTCCGAATTGACGAGTACGGCGTCCTGGAGACCGGCTCCTGAATACCGGAACGGGGCAGCTTGACCGTCGAGATCAAAAACCACCGCGGCGCTGCCGCCCTCAATGCAGGAAACAAGGTTTCCGTACAGAGAGAGCGAGGTAATTCCGTCACGAGCCTCGTACAGCTGTGTTCTGTCTTCACCGTCGAAACCGGTATGTATTACTGAAGCGGGTGTTTTGGATGACCAGAACAGCAGCCCTTCGTCTGCAAGCGTCATTCTGTTGGACGTTGCCATGCCGGAAAAAAGGTGACGGGGAGGGGTATCGGGGTCCGATGACTCAAATACCGAACCGTCTGAGAGTATATAGAGCCGGTTTCCATCCGTTGCGATGGAATCGATGCGATGAATATCGAGTGCGGCAAGGGGTTGTGTTTGTACTGGTGTATCCGGTGTAATTCTGCGGTCAATGGCATACAGGGCGCCGTTTTCAGTTCCGAACACAATCGAGTTTTCCAGTGCCGCGGCGGCTTTTATCGGTGACGATACGGAGGGTACCGGTATGACAGACGAGGTACCCTGTGCAAGTACTGGTCCGTCCCCGGTGTTTTCAAACCATACCGGCTCCCGGTCCGACGGGTGGGTCGCAAGAACCGGAGCGAGCACGTCATAGCTGTACAGCAGTTTTCCGGATGTGGCATCCACGGTGTACAGGGTTGTATCGTACGTTCCTGCGATCACCAGGTTGTTGTTGAGCAGTACAGGGGATACAAGATCCGGTTCTCCCTGATACGATGCCCGTTCATTGCCGTTCCGGAGATCGGTATACCGAATTACTCCGGACGGTCCGAAGGTGATAACACTGGTTTCGGTGTTTCCGGTAACGGCGAGACTGACTATGCCGGGACTTTGAGAAAACACGGGTTTTACCGAACCGGTCCTTCCGTCAAAGACGGTTATGCCTTCAAGAGAACTGTGTCCGACAAGAAGATAGGTTCCTTGCGCGGACCAGGATACCGTGGTAACAGAGTCCCGGAACCGTTTGGCGAAAAGGCGCTTTTTACCCGACCAGTCCCATACTGAAACACGGTGAATGCTGAACCCGTCGGATTCATAGGTAGCTATCCGTGTCCCGGTCGGATCGGACGCAATGCGGATAACCGGAAGTTCCGATACCTGCCAGGTTCCCTCAAAGCCCTCCGGGCCGAACCGGGAAACAAAACCGTCGGTACCGGCTGAATAGAAAATGTCGGTTCCGGAAACCGCTGAAATGGCGGTAACCGGACCGGTGTGTTTACGTGAAAGCGTTACCTGATCAGAACCGGCGGTTTGCGCGGTAAATCCGTCTATGGCTTCAATGCGGTAATTTTCATTCGCGCCCGAAAGCGCGGCGGCAAAAACAAAGGCCAGAATTCCGGCGGACAGTTTACGCATCCGATGAATCCTCCAGAAGTATGTTTCGTACTGACAGGTAGGAACCGACGTGTAACGCGGTATAGTCCTCGCGGTCGGGATTCGCTTTCCAGTCTCCGAGTATGGAATCGTACAGGCGGGATGGAATGCGGGTTACCGCGACTTCGGTTTCCCTGATTCCATGAATGTGAAATTCGAGTTCTCCCGATTCGTCCCGTTTTTCATAGAAGGCCACGGGGTTTTTCTGCGGATCGGTTTCTTTCGCTTTTTGCAGAAGCCGGTATTTCAGCGCTTCGATGACTACCGGTTCCAGTCCGTCGCGAAGGACGGCGGTACGGTCAGCCAGTTCGGCATATCCGACAACATACATCGCATTTTTTTTCGGGGATAGTGTTCCCGAAACCAGCGCAAGACGCTCCATCTCCGGGACCATCACGATGGTCGCCTTGCGGGACGGCCAGGACACCGTCAGCGGCAGATCCAGATTAAGTTCCGCGTTGCAGGTGGGGCAAATACAGGATAACAGTGAGCCGTCCATCAATTTGTCGAGGGCGTCGGTATCCTGGTCAAGATCTACTTTTTCCGGAATATCTGCATTAAAAACTTGCTCGCAGGGACAGGTAATTTTTCTCACCGGAAGTCCTCCTATTGTATCAGATAACGTATGTCGCCCAGGAGGGCGAAAATGAACACAAACAGTATAAACCCGATTCCGATAAACTGGATACGGTACATGATGCGCGGCCGAAGCGGTTTGCGCATCACAAGTTCCACCAGGGCAAAGAGCACGGTGCCGCCGTCCAGAACCGGAACCGGAAGCAGGTTCATGAGAAACAGTGATATGCAGATAACGCCCAGCAGTTCGGAGAGGGCAAGAATTCCCTGTTGGGCCACTTCGCCCATCATGAGGGTTATCCGGACCGGACCCGATACCGCTTGTGAAACGTCTACACCGCCGAAGAGCAGGGCAATGCTTTTTACGGTCAGGCGGAGAATGCGGCCGGTATCCGCCAGTCCGTTCGCAACGCTGGTAACGGGGCCGGTTCCCGGAACAGTAACGGTTTCCGTTTTCCATTGTATGCCGGTTTCGGCACCGGTTTCTCCCGGATAAATCAATACCAGCGGAACACGGAGATGAATACCCTCGCGGTTCAGACTTATTACGATCTGCTCCGGACGGCTTTCAAGGGCCTTTTCAAAGTCGAGCAGATGGTGCACCGGTTCGCCATTCACTTCGAAAAGAACATCCCCGGGCTTAATCCCGCTGGTATCCGCGGCGGATCCTTCAGTGACCGTTCCGATTACCAGGGGAATCCAGGGATACACACCGATTCTTCCGGCGCCGGTAGACTTGTCCAGTTCCGGTATGACGGTCAGGATGTGTTCCGTTCCATCACGTTCAACGGTTGCCGAAAGGTTCTCTCCGGCTTTGTCGGTAACATATTGTTGTATGTCTGAAAAGGTGGTGACCGGTGTTTCATCAAACGCGATAATACGGTCTCCGGACTTGAATCCTGCGAGGTCCGCGGGAAGCGGGGCGGTTTCGGTATAGTCGGACGCAAGTACAATCCGGTTTCCCCAGGTTTCATACTCGTAACCCGAAGCACTTACCAGGGTAAATACGAGTACGGCAAAAATGAGGTTGAACAGGGGGCCGGCAAACGCTATGAACAGGCGTTTCAGCGGCCGGGTTCCATAAAAGGTTTCCGGATCGCTGCTTACCCGGTCAAGGTTTTTTTCAATTGCGTCCCGGTAATCATGTTCGCCTTTCATGTTGCAGTAGCCGCCGATGGGCAGGGCGGATATCCGGTATTCGGTATCTCCGATCCGTTTTCTGAAAAGGACCGGCCCCCAACCGATGGAAAATGAAATGACGGTTACTCCGGATATCCGGGCTGCGATGAAGTGTCCGAGCTCGTGAATAAATATGACAAGGGAAAGCGCGAGCAATCCCAACACTACAGTAATCATGAAGGCCATCCTTTCAGTATGGAGTCCGCTGCCTGGCGAATACGGGTATCTGCTTCAATAACATCGTCGATGGAGCCGGGGTTACCCGACCAGTCCCGTGCGAGAACTTCCGCGGTTATCTCGGCGAGCGCACCGAAGGGAATGCGCCGTGAAAGAAACGCCGCCACGGCGCACTCGTTCGCCGCGTTATAGGCAATTGTATAGCTTCCGCCAGACTGAACTGCCCGGCGGGCAAGATCGAGGAGGGGAAACGCGTCCGCCCTGGGCGGGTAAAATTCAAGAGTCCTTGGTTCCGAGAACGAAAACGGTTCAAGGTGATTGGGGAGCGTTTCGGGCCATTCAAGCGCGGCGTGAATGGGATGGCGCATGTCCGGCTTTGAAATCTGCGCGTACAGGACACCGTCGGTCATCCTGATCATTGAATGGACCAGGCTCTGGGGGTGAATCACGACAGAAACAGTTTCCGGTTCAAGATCGAAGAGACGGACCGCTTCAATCAGCTCAAGACCCTTGTTGGCCATTGAGGCCGAATCTATCGTGATCTTTGAGCCCATGGACCAGGTCGGATGGTTGAGCGCCTGTTCAACGGTAGCGTTGTAAATGCGTTCACGGTCCCAGGTGCGGAACGGACCGCCCGAAGCGGTCAGGATTACTTCGGAGACCGCCGTTGTCCCATGCGCTTCCAGAAGGGAAAAAACGGCTGCGTGTTCGGAATCGACCGGAAGAATTTTTCTGTCTTTTTTGCGGGCAATATTCCGGATCAGCGGGCCGGCCATCACGATTGTTTCCTTGTTCGCGAGGGCGAGATCCTTGCCCGATTCGAGCGCTGTTCGTGAAAAACGGAGTCCGGGACTTCCGGCTATGCCGTTCACGACAATATCCGCATCCGTATCGGTTATCATGCGGTGCAGGGCTTCTTCACCGTCGCGGGAGATCAGTAGTGAGGGAACGTTGTTGAACGACGCGGAGAGTTCCGCGAGTTTTCTTTCGTTCGAGTAAGCACTGAGCAGTACGGGCACGTAGCGGTCTGGATGTCCTTTGAGGATGTCGCAACAGGATGTACCGATCGAACCAGTTGCACCCAGAACAATGACGCGTTTGGGTGAGGACATGCTTACAGTCCGAAGAGGAATGAGGTGAGCACGTAAAATACCGGCGCAGCCAGCAGAACCGAATCGATACTGTCGAGAACGCCTCCGCGGCCCGGTACACCGGAACCGGAATCTTTGATACTGCTTGAACGTTTAAGGACCGACTCGAATATGTCGCCGATAATCGCGGCGGTTGCCGTAACGAACGCGATGATCACAAGCGAGGGAAGGCGGTGTGCGAAAACCGGATTGAACATATAGTACGCGGCAACCGCGCCGGCAATTGCGCCGAAATACCCGCCGAAGAATCCGGCGAGGCTCTTGTTGGGACTTGCCGGAACGAGCCCCCGGTTGTTTTTTCCGAGGATCATGCCGAAAAACCATGCCAGCGAATCGCAGCCGAATACCATCATGAAAAAGAGGCTCAAATACGCGCCCGCATCGGTCCATATAGTCATATATCCGAGATACATGATCAGATAACCCGGATAGAGTAAAATTGAAAAGGATGAAGAAAGTCTTCCGACAGCATGGTCGAATTTTCCGGTAAAACCGGCAAAGAACTCATACGAGAGAATCGTTACACAGGCAGCGACAAGAGAAAAAGGAATCAGGCGGTAGGGAAAACCGAATACCGCATGCATGAATGCCGCCACGGGAAGCAGGAGGCCTGCCACAAGGGCGAACCAGAGGGGCGCGACGGGAAGTTTCCGGGAGAGAAGATCGCGCATTTCTATAATCGCAAAAAAAGCACAGGCGAGTATTGCCAGGTGGAGAAGCAGGTAATTGAAATGCGGGAAGAAAAAAACAATGGCGATGAGAAGCGGTAATCCGGCAAAAAACAGGAGAAGTCGTTCAATCAATTTCTTCATTTTGCACCACCAAATCGTCTGTCGCGCCGACGAAAGGAATCAACTGCCTCATCAAGACAGTCCTCGTTCCAGTCGGGCCAAAGCGTATTACTGAAGTATAACTCGGCATAGGCCGATTGCCATAATAAAAAATTGCTGATTCTTTGCTCACCGCCGGTACGAATCAGCAAATCCAGAGGCGGAAGTTCGGGTATGTCGAGATGGGCGGAAAAGCGGTCCTCGGTCAATCCTGCAAGTTCTGCGGCCGGAATTTTCCGTATGGCGCGGATTATTTCATCCCTGCCGCCGTAATTGATGGCGAGAATCACCGTTGTTCGGGTAAAATGCGTGGTATCGGAAGCGATATCGGTAATTTCTTTTGCGATATCCGGCGGCAGGGCGGAGAGATCTCCGACATGGCGTACCCGTATGCCATTTTCTGCGTAAAAAGCCAGTTCATTCCGTAAGTGTTTTTTAATCAGAGACATGAGAAAACCGACTTCTTCGGCCGTTCGCTTCCAGTTCTCCGTGGAAAAGGTGTAGAGCGTTACATACCGGATTCCCAGTTCCGAGGCGCGCCGAACCACTTTTTTTGCGGATTCGAGGCCCTCACGATGTCCCTGGGTGCGCGGCAATCCCCGCTGTTTCGCCCAGCGGCCGTTACCGTCCATAATTATTCCGATATGTTCAGGCATCTGTGTCATCAGCCTTCCATGATCTCTTTTTCTTTGTCTTCGAGAATCTTGTTTATTTCCTGGATGAACTTGTCAGTTTCCTTCTGGATCGAATCTTCGGAAGCTTTGAGTTCATCTTCGGTAATGGTACCGTCTTTTTGTGCTTTTTTCAGTTCGTCATTTCCATCGCGGCGGATGTTGCGTACCGCTACGCGGCTTTGTTCCGCGACTGCTTTTGCGTGTTTCGCAAGTTCCTTGCGGCGCTCTTCGGTGAGGGGCGGAATCGCGATACGGATAACCTTTCCGTCGTTGGACGGGTTGAGGGAAAGCTCCGATTTCTGTATTGCTTTTTCAATTTCACCAATAAGGTTTTTGTCCCAGGGCTGGATAACCACAAGGCGTGCTTCAGGAATGGAAACGGTTGCCACCTGACTGAGCGGTGATTTTTCTCCGTAGTAATCAACCCGGATCTTGTCAAAAAGGGAAGCCGAAGCCCGTCCGGTGCGTATGGTGTTGAACTCGTCTTTGAGCGCCTGTATGGATTTCTTCATTCGTTCAACGTGCGTATCAATCATGTCAGACATCTGTCACTCCTTCACAGAAAAGCCGGAAACCGGTTTGACGACCGGTTTCCGGAAACACTGTAATGTAATTATACCAGATTATTCTGCGCCGAGCTGGAACAAAATCATTTCAGAAAGTGAAAGGGATCCGCCCGCGGCTTTTCCCACTTCTTCCATCTTTCGGGCAACCGACATCTTGTCGTCCTTTACGAAGGGCTGTTCAAGAAAGCAGATATCTGCGAGATGCTTTTTGATCTTTCCCTGAACGATACCGGCTTTTACGTTGTCCGGCTTGTCCAGTTCCGCAGTCTGCTTCGTGAAGATTTCAGTCTGTTCGTCAATGTACGCCTTATCAACCGAAGCGATATCCTTGTACATCGGGGTGAACGCCGCAAGGTGGAGACAGCAGTCGTAGGCGAACTGCTGAACAGCCTTGTCTTCGAAAATGGCCGGCTTGTCGGATTTGAGCACCACGAGGGTACCGGTTTTCTTGTCCGAGTGAATGTAATACGAAATGTATTCATCATTTCCGGCGGTAACCGCGGCAACACGGGTAAGCGCCATGTTCTCGCGAACCTTGGTTGCGAGTTCAAGTACCATGTCGTTCAGATCGGAAGTTGCTTCGGTATAGTTCTTGTCGAACGCGGTATTGATTACCCGTTCACCAAGGTTGATGAAATCCTCATTCTTGGAAACAAAGTCGGTTTCGCAGGTGAGTTCGGCCATGACGGCGCGGTTCTTGTCTGCCTTGACGAGAATGAGTCCTTCGCTGGTCGCGCGTCCAACGCGTTTTTCAACGGCCGCAAGACCCTTTTCCTTGAGGATTTTTTCAGCGGCGGCAAAATCGCCATTGGTAGAAACAAGGGCATTCTTGCATTCCATCATTCCAGCGCCGGTCTTTTCGCGCAGGGATTTTACATCAGATGCCTTTATATCCATGAGTATCTCCTTATTTGTCTTCGTACAGTTTTTCTTCGTCCACGAGTTCTTCCCCGGGTTCGTCGGCGGCGGCTTCAACGTCGTCTTCTTTATTCTCTTCGGGGGTATAGTTCGTGTAATCCTCAATGATTTCCTCGTTGGAAGAATCTGCGGCTACTGATTCGCCGGATTCGTCTTCGTCGTCCTGGAGGTTTTCGATGATCTTGAGTCCGT
The DNA here is from genome assembly GCA_002070025.1 of Spirochaetes bacterium ADurb.Bin215. Lineage (GTDB taxonomy): Bacteria > Spirochaetota > Spirochaetia > Treponematales > Treponemataceae > Teretinema. Next base: position 61,711 of record MWCL01000001.1, on the reverse strand, counting down.
TTTCATTGTCCGCTTCAATAACCGCGTTCGCGATGATCTGGGTAAAGAGGGAAATGGCGCGGATCGCGTCGTCGTTTCCGGGGATGGGATAATCGATGCCTTCGGGGTTACAGTTGGTGTCTACAACGGCGACGATGGGGATACCCATGCGGCGTGCTTCAGCAACGGCGATAGCTTCCTTGCGGGTATCAATGATGAACAGAATTCCGGGGAGTTCCTTCATTTCCTTGATGCCGCCGAGGTTCTTTTCGAGTTTCGCTTTTTCTTTCTGAAGACCGGCAATTTCCTTTTTGGTCAGGCTTTCGAAGGTGCCGTCAATTTCCATCTTTTCGATTTTCTTGAGGCGGAGGAGGCTTTTCTTGATGGTGGAAAAGTTTGTGAGCATACCGCCGAGCCAGCGGTTGTTTACGAAGAACATGCCGCAGCGTTCAGCTTCCTTGGCAACGGTCTGCTGTGCCTGCTTCTTGGTTCCGACAAAGAGTACACCCTTTCCCGCAGCCGCTGTTTTGCGTACTGCTTCATAGGCTTCCTTGATGGACAGAATGGTTTTCTGAAGATCGATAATGTGAATCCCGTTGCGTTCTGCGAAGATGAATTTCTTCATGCGGGGATCCCAACGCTTGACCTGGTGTCCGAAATGTACACCTGATTCAAGCAGACTTTTCATGGTTACTACTGCCATGAGTTTCTCCTTTGCAGGTTACCTGATGGGTAATCCTGCTCCTTCTCTGTGTCTCGGTACCGCGAAGGGTACCGGAAAATGGTTGCCGGTTATACCGAAAAACGGTAGCCGTGCTCGCGAAGTATGCCATATAACGAATGTATTGGCAAGCCTACGATACCGCTCCAGGACCCCTCGATACGGTCAATGAACATGGCCGCCCGGCCCTGGAGCCGGTAGGAACCGGCAACACCCTGCCATTCGGCGGTATCAAGATATTCTTCGATTTCCGTGTCAGACAACGGGATGAACGATACCGTACTTTCGCTTGTTTTTGACGTGATAAAATTTGTTTTGGAATCGAACAGGCTTATGGAGGTTACTACGGAATGAGTCGTTCCCGAAAAGGAACGGATCATTTCTTCCGCATCGGTACGGGATGATGGCTTCCCAAAAAGGCGGCCGTTCTGGCTGATAAGGGTATCGGCGCCGAGTACCCAGGGAACACTCAGGTCGAGTTCCATCCTGATTATTGATTCAACCTTTTTCATGGAATTGAGTTCAGTTACTTCGACCGGATCACCGGTTTCTACGGCAGGTTCTTCATAAGTCGGAACCATGACGGTGAAGGGGATTCCCAGGGAGCGTAAAATCTCCTGACGGCGTTGTGATGTTGATGCAAGAATAATTGGTTCCAAGATTATCTCCGTTTGTTGACAAGAATGCTTTTTTAGGGTGTAATGAGCCCGTACGGAAGATTAGCTCATTTGGATAGAGCGTTGCCCTCCGGAGGCAAAGGCGGTGGGTTCGAATCCCGCATCTTCCAGAAAAAAAACCCGGTCAGTCGACCGGGTTTTTTCTTTCCGTATTTACTTGCCGGATTTTTCCCCGTTTCCGCTCACGGATTTCAGAACTTCATATGCGCGGTTTCGAACCGGGGTAACATAGTTATAGTTCCCTGCTATGCGGATTATCGATTCAATCATGCCGGATTTGTCGTCAACCTTGGGAGCCAGTTTTTCGTAGGCATTCAGTACTTCCAGCGCGAGCGAGCTGGTGGGAAGGATGATGTCGAACTTTCTGGTAACCCAGTTGATCATTTCGACCACTTCGTCTTCATCGTTATACCCCAGTTCTCCGAGGGATTTTACTGCCGCGGAAATGACGCTCGGTTCGTTATCGGCGAACATGACGGCTACGAGGGTATCTTTCGCTTCAACGGTTCCCATCTTTCCAAGAAGTTCGCATGCCTTGAGACGGATGTCCGGATAGTTGTTCATGGTCCGGCCGCTTTCACGGATAACCGAACCGATTCCTTCCTTGGCGAGGGAGTCGAGCGCAACCTGCATGTCTTCCGTAGTACGGCCGGAATCAATCGCGTTCTCGATGTACTGAAGGGCAACCTGCTTTGCGTCGCGGCCGTCTGCCTGGGCAAGTTCCTTCATAATTACACCCTCAACCGAGCTGAGATATGCTTCCTCAACGGTCATGATGGAATCAGTCTGCTGTGTTTCTGCTGTCTCCTGGGCAACGAGTCCGGAAGCGGCAAGAGTACAAAGCATGAGAACAAAAATAAAAGGTTTAAAGCGCATAGAAACGACCTCCCCTGGTCAACCATTTCATAAAATCGTCAAATATCTACCTAATAATTCGGTATTTTATCCACAAAGTCAAGTATTACGTCCTTCACCTGTTCTTGGGAACGAGTTTCCAGCCGCTCGGCGTTTTCTCCAGGATGTAAATGGCAGCCGGAGAAGATGGTGCAATTTCCATTATTACGTACACCCGGGTAGGGGATACGAACTGGATATCGTCTACGCGCATGTTCTGGCGTGAAGGCACAAACACATAATTGAAGTAATCCTGCAGGGTGCGAAGCCGGACGCCCTTGGTAGGGAGACTCGCCGATACCTGATCGAGAACGTCACGACCCGAGAAAACATCACGGTATTCTTCGGATGTATACCCGAGCCAGCGGGTATAGTCCCGGTCCAGGGTTATCTTGTTCAGGTCGTCAACCACTATTTCAATTTCGCTTTTAGTTGTGATGAACGCCTGCTTGGTAATGGCAATGGTATCGAACCGTACGACGACATCGTCGTCCTTCATGTTTTCCAGTGAAATACCGTTTGAACGGGCCGGGGGAACGTCTTCAATCACCTCTTCGGGAGGTTGTGGTACCGTAGCGGTATCCTGCACCACGGATTCGTTGGTGGTTGCACAGGAGAAAACACACACGAGAAGCAAAAACAATACCGGAAACAAATACTTCGTCATGTGAATATAGTACTCCGACACGGGCATCACGTCAAATATCTTTTTATCAAATCGGTTAAGGAATTATACTGATATCCGTGTTGACTGTCCGTTAACACGGTAGTACAGTAATCCCCATGGTTAACGCGGTATTTCCGGGATCCTTTGATCCCCCGACTTTCGGACATTTGAACATAATCGAACGTGCCCGTCTCATCTTTGGCGAAGTCCATGTTGTCGTCGCGGTAAACCGCGAAAAAAAGTACACCTTTTCAGCCGAGGAACGGGTTGACCTGATTCGGGGCATGGTGCGCCAGTGGGACAACGTGAAAGTGCATGCCTGGGACACCCTCATCGTTGAATATGCGCGGAAAATACACGCGCATGTTCTAATACGGGGCGTTCGCAATATTACGGATTTCTCCTATGAATTCGATCTCGCCATGATGAACCGCAGCCTGAATCCGGAAATTGATACCGTATTTCTTTCACCTGATCCCCAGTACTTTGTGCTCCGTTCGAGTGCCATCAAGGAACTGGCTGCCTTTGGCGGTGATGTTTCCTCGATGGTACCCAAAGCGGTGGCGGACCTGCTGTCACAGAAACTGTACCATGCGCCTATTTCGACAAAAAACGAAAAAGTGTAATATGACGCTTGACATGTGTTGCGTAAGTCGATAGTATCGTTTTAATATTTGATGTGACAATCACGATATGGAAATCATTTTTTTGCGAGGTTGATGATATGGCAGTACCAAGAGCGAAAACGTCGAAAGCCAGAACCCGCCGCCGTCAGGGAATTAATATGCGGCTGAGCGCTCCGTCACTGGTTGAGTGCGGAAATTGTGGGAATCTTGTTATGACTCACCGTGTATGCCCCAAATGCGGGTTTTATCGCGGACGCCAGGTTTTAACACCTGAAAATAACGGCTAAACCGAGAGGAGCATAGTAATGGACGAATTGTTTGAAAAAATGCAGAAACTGATCGCGGACAAACTCGAGATCGAGGAATCCAAGATCACCCTTGATGCCTCATTCCGTCAGGACCTTGGAGCAGACAGCCTCGATACCTACGAGCTGGTCTATGCCATCGAAGAGGAAATGGGAATCAGCATTCCGGACGAAAAGGCCAATGAATTTGAAACCGTGCGCGACGCGTACGACTTCATAAAGTCCCAGTCCAAATAACACGTCTCCGGCAAGGAGTGACGCCATGTTTGCATTTCGTCAATCGGTGACGGGCGAACGGAAGCAGGAGCTTCTTGCCTTCCAGAAGAAGGCCGGTTTCCATTTCAGGGATCTCGGCCTTCTTGATCTCGCCTTCCACCACCGATCCTTTTCAAACGAAAACACCAGAGAAAGAATCAATAACGAACGGCTCGAATTCCTCGGAGACGCCGTACTCGGTATGGTTGTAGCCGCGCGCTTGTATGAGTGCATGTCCGATCGTCCCGAAGGCGATCTGGCGAAAACAAAGTCGGTTGTGGTGTCGGAAGGAACCCTTTCGCAGATAGCACTGGATATCGGCATGCCGGACTACCTGATTCTCGGAAAGGGCGAATTGATGTCCGGCGGTAAATTCAAAAAAGCGATTCTTGCAGACGCCCTCGAAGCGGTTATTGGCGCGCTTTATCTTGATTCAGGCTACCGCGCTGCAGAAACATTCGTTCTTGCGATCATGGATCCACAGATTTCCCTGGTTCTCGAGAACCGTCATGCACGCGATTTCAAGACGCTGCTCCAGGAACATGTCCAAAAAACCAGCAAAACAGTTCCGCATTATTCCCTCACACGCAGAACCGGACCGGATCATGATCGTACCTTCTGGGTAACCGTCGAGGTTGCCGGTACGGTATACGGCCCGGAAAAAGGAAAGAATAAAAAAGAAGCCGAGCAGAATGTAGCAGGCACTGCCTGCCGCGCTCTGGGTCTTATCTAGGTCGCAATATTCTTTTCCCGGCAAAATGCCCGGGCTATTTCCATCAGGCGGTCCTTCGTATTGAGCGCCGGATCGTCCAGAACTGCTTCGTGCAGTTCATGGAGAATGAGTCCTATTGCCGGCCCGTTCCGTATTCCTTCGTTTTTCAGATCATTCCCGTTTACCGCGAGGTCCCGCAGGGTAAGTCCCTGCTTCTTCGCGACTATGCCGTCTATTCTGCTCTGCAGTTCAACAAGGTCCGGCAGTGGTCCGGTGTGTCCCGAGATTGCCGCGGTATCGGCACGGCGGAGCGAAAAAAGGCGGTCGAGATTTTCGACTCCGGCGGCAACCATGAAACGGCGAACCGCGGCGTCGGTCCAGACGGGTTCGTAGTGAAACATGTGCATTCTGACGAGATGACATACCTCTGTTACGGTACGGTTGGGAAATCTGAGCCGCTCCAGCACGCTTTTGGTGATGTCCGCCGAAACCGCTTCATGGCGATGAAAGGTGTAATTTCCGTGATCATCCACGGCCCGGGTATGGGGTTTGCCCACATCATGGAAGAGTGCGGAAAGCCGGACAATCAGGTCTTCCCGCGGAGCCGCGGCACAGGCCAGAAAACTGTGATCCAGAACATCGAAGCGGTGGCGTCCTTTTTGTTCGATCCCGCGGCATTCGGCAAGTTCCGGCAGGAAGAGTTCGAGAAGACCGGAAGATTCAAGATATCCCAGACCGGTCAGGGGCTCGGCGCCTGAAACGAGTTTGACCAGTTCTTCCCGGACCCGTTCAACGGCAACGCGGGCGGTAACCGGTAGTGCAGGGCGGATAGCGTCGAAGGTGGCCTGTTCGATGGTAAATCCCGGAAGAGTGGAAAACCTGACGGCCCTGAGCGTTCTCAATCCATCCTCGGCAAACCGTTCTGCGGGATTTCCTACCGTGCGGATTATTTTACGGGTTATGTCTTTCCGTCCATCAAAGGGATCAACGACGGCTCCGCCGGGCAGTGTCACCGCGATGGCGTTCATGGTGAAGTCGCGGCGAGACAGATCTTCTTCGATGGTAGCCGCATAAGCCACGGAGTCGGGGTGTCTGCCGTCGGAATATCCCTGTTCGGTGCGGAATGTGGTACACTCGATCATGTGTCCGCGAAAGGGTATGGTAACCGTTCCGTGTTCGATTCCGGTGGGAATTACCCGGTGAAAAAGCGACGTAACCGCCTGCGGACTCGCGTTGGTGGCGATATCCCAGTCCGTTGCCGTTGTTCCGAGAAAACTGTCGCGGACTGCGCCGCCCACCAGATACACCGAAAAACCGGCGCGGGTGAAAAATAGTGAAAGATCCTGCAAATCCTTGTGAACGGGTACCGTTTTCATGCCGGGATCAGTATAATGAATAAACACTGCACTGAACAAGTGAGGGATCATGAGAGGATTGCTCTTTACCGGCGGAAGCAGACCGGACATGCGGCAAGCCAGACGCTTTTTCGGCGAACCGGACGCGGTGTACGCGGCGGATTCCGGAATTGCCGGAGCGCTTGAAGCGGGTTTTACGCCGGATTACGTAGTGGGCGACATGGACAGTATTGAAGACCCGGCAATTCTGGGATCATTTGATCCTGAACGGGTGTTGCGTGCCGACCGGGACAAGGATCTCACCGATACGGAACTCGCCCTTTCCCTCATGCGGCAACACGGCATGGAAGACATTGTTCTGGTTGGCGGGGGCGGGGGAAGAATGGATCATTTTTTCGCGCTTGAAAAACTGTTTTCTCTCGATAACCCGCCACAATTGTGGATTGGAAGTGAAACAATAGCTGTTGTTCTTGATGCACGGGGACCCCGTGAGCGGATTACCGTACGCGGTCTGAAATGCGAAAGTGTGTCGGTATTTCCCGCGGGTAACGGCCCGCACCGGTGTACGGCGCAGGGGCTGAAGTGGCCGGTTGATTCCCTTGACTGGGATACGGGCGCCTACAGCCTGAGCAACCGCGCCGTGCATGGAAATTTCACGCTGGAAGCCGAAGCCGGCCGTTTTCTGGTTATTCTGCCGCTCGATGGTGCATGGGCGCCCGATTAACGCGCCGGTGAAAGCGGGTGGTTCTCCGGGCCGGCGCTGGTGAAGAATTCAATAAGCACGGGATACCGGGTAAGCAGCTCGCCCCAGCGGGCGTATCGTTCAAACGCGAGATAGTCTGAAACGGAATCTCCGGCGCTTTCGGACGCAACCTGGTTCCAGAGGACACGTCGCTGTGTTTGATAGGTTTCGTAGGTTTCCGCGGCCGATCTGTAGAGGTCAAGGTCGGGGAAACGGGTGCTCTGTACGGAAACCGATACGATTTCCAGACCTGAATCTGCGTTGCGCAGTTCATCAGCAATTTCTCCGGCAAGAACTTCCGGGTGAATCCGGCCTGATTTGTCTGCAGTTATTGAAGAAAGCGATCGGTCAAGTACGGTTTCCGCCGCGGTTTTAGCCCGGTCAGCAAGGGTTTTGGTTGTCCAGTCGTCAAGGGCTTGTTGTTCAAGAATTCCCCGGGTTTCAACAAGGGCAACAAGATGAGACGGACTGACCCGGGCAACGGTATCGCAGGAAAATTGCCAGGAAAAATCGGGAGTTCCCTCGATCATGCGGGCATACAGGGCGCCGGAAGGCAGCGTTCCCGATACGGAGACGGAATGGGTTACTGGAGCCAGCTTGAAGGTATGTATCTCCGCGTTGGTTGGCAGGAGAAGCTCCCATTGCCAACGGAAAACGCCCGGTTCAATCGGGGCAGTATTCACGCCGCCCGTTTTTGATATCATGACGCCGTAGTGTCCGGCAGGCACGATGAACTGTACCCAGCCGAAATAGAACCCCGTCCCGCAGGCGAGAATGAGAACAAACAGAATAAAGAACGCTTTTTTCATGGTGTTTACCCCTGTTATAAGCGGATGGATACCGGTATAGTACTTGGTAAGGAGTATACTGCACTTTGAAGACGAGGAAAAGCGGGAAATACCGTAAAACTCTCACGGTTCGTTTTCTGTACCGTACAGTTCTCTCACTCACTTTTTTTTCGATAGGCCTTGCGGTCTTTTTCTTTTTTGGAAGCATTCAGCAATTTCTGGATTCAACCCAGGTCCTGATTGTTACCGTTATGTCGTTTTCCTCCCTGACAACGGTTCTTGCCGCCATCCCGCTCATTGTTCCCGAACTTGTACTCGCGATAACGAATCGCCGTCAGAAATTTTTTCAAATTCTTGTAGTCAGCCTTCTCTGCATTCTGATCACGTCCATTCTCGCGGTACTGTCGCGAACAATTCTCCTTCTTTCAGCCGGACTTTCCTGAGCGTGCAGGTAATGCGTTGACAAACATTTGCCCGCCGGCCTACTATGGCGACGATGACAGATACCGAACGACTATATGCGGTACGTGGAGCCGTGTGCTGTACCAACACAAAAGAATCAATTGGCGTTCTTGTTCCGGAATTGTACCGGAACCTTCTATCAGTTAACCACATTTCTGAAGATTCAATTGTCTCCATACAGTTTTCCGTAAACCGCGAACTTACGGCACTGAACCCGGCAACTGCGCTCCGCCATGCCGGTCTTGCCCGGGATGTCCCGCTTTTTTGCGCGGCGGAACCCTGGATAGACGGCTACCTGGAAAATGTTATCCGGGTGCTTGTAACCTGGTACGGTTCAACCCGGCCGGTACCGGTGTACTTGAACGGCGCGGAGGTATTGCGCCCCGATCTGCACAATGATGACAACAACGTAACCGGAAACGGTTCAAACCGGGACCATGACTAACACACCCATGTCCGTGTGGCTCGTTACCCGTGAGTATGCGGGGATAGCTGAGGCAGGCGGGGTAAAAAACGTTGCCTGTTCACTCGCCGAGGGTCTGGCCCGAACCGGTGTATCCGTAACGGTGTTCATTCCCCGGTATGGGTGTGTACGTCAGTCCGGAAACCATGAATTCACAACTACGGTAACCGTACTCGGTGTCGAGCACCGTGTAGCATTCCTTTCTGCAACACTGCACGGAATTTCCCTCGTATTCATTAACTCGCCGATTTTTTTCGAAAAAGACGAAGTGTATGTCTATACCGATCGCGAAACGCGCATGATACACGGCGCCGTTCGGGGACAGGGTCATAGCGACATGGACTGCATGAACCTTGTCCATCAGCGGAGTGTACTGGAATACGCGCGGATCATTTCGGCAGCGCCGGATATTGTACACTGTCAGGACGCCCATACCGCCCTTTTGCCCGCACTGGCGAGAACTGATCCGGCATACCGGCCTTTGTTTGCGCGGTCCGCGTTCGCGGTAACCATCCATAACGCCGGACCGGGATATCGACAGATCATTCCGGGTCTTGACCGGGCGGCAAGTTTGACCGGGTTGAATCCGGACGTTCTTGTGCCCGGCATGTGCAACGGAAATCTTGAGCCTTTTCTTCTTGCGGCGGACCATGCACATCTTACGACCGTTTCACCATGGTACGCCGGGGAATTGACGAGTCACCAGTACAGTGCCATGACCGAGGGACTTTCCGGTGAATTCGAAAAACGCGGCGTACACATAACCGGTATCGTAAACGGAATTGATTATCATCGGTACGATCCCTCGAATACCGAAAATTCCTGTCTTCCCTTTGCCTTCAATCCGCTGGTCGGAGACCTTGAAGGAAAATACCGGGCTCGAACCCTCTTTACCGAACAGCTCGAACAGCTCGCGGAACAGTCCGGCCTGGCGTGTCATGGTTCACTCAATGCAACGGAAAACAATGTGTATTTTACCTATCAGGGAAGAATTGTGTGGCAAAAGGGCCTGGACATATTCGTCGCGGCAGCCCGTGAGGTTATCGAGAGAATGCCCCGGGCCCGGTTTATCGTGCTTGGGCAGGGTGATCCCGCTCTGGAAGAGGCCCTGAAGCAGACCGCGGTGAATTACCCGGGATCGTTTCTCTTTTTGCACGGCTATGAACGGTCACTAGCCCGCCTGTCGGTTGCCGTGGCGGATTTTCTTGTTCTGCCAAGCCGTTTCGAGCCCTGCGGCCTTGAGGATTATATCGGTCAGATTTTCGCAACCCTTCCCGTAGCAAACGCCGTGGGTGGTTTGCAGAAAATCCGGAACGGGGAAAACGGATTTCTCTATTACACCGGATTTTCGGGAAATCCTGCAACGATACTTGCCGACCGCCTTGTTGATCTTGCGGAACCGGTTATCGCTTCCGGAGGAATCGGTGCGGCGTGTGTTCCGGAGTATTACCGCATGATTATTTATGCTGCTTCACACGTACAGGCCGACAACAACTGGGACGCCATTATCCGGGATCACTATCTTCCGTTTTATCACGATATTATTTCTACCATGTGTTGACTTTTTATCCGGAATCAGATACATTGCTCCTCGTTCGCGATGCCAACTTAGCTCAGCTGGCCAGAGCACGTGATTTGTAATCTCGGGGTCCAGGGTTCGAATCCCTGAGTTGGCTGTGCTTGAGACATTGCAGAATATGGGGAGATTCCCGAGCGGTCAAAGGGGGCAGACTGTAAATCTGTTGGCTACGCCTTCCAAGGTTCGAATCCTTGTCTCCCCAAAGCCTTCCTTGCCACAAGGAAGGCTTTTTTTTTCCAGTACTGGAGAAACCCTGTATGCATGACTCTTTTTATAAAAATGGTTTACACTTTTCCTGTACCGGCTGTTCGGCCTGCTGTCGGCATGATCCCGGTTTTGTGTATCTCTCCGAAAACGATCTTGAACGTCTGCTTGAATGGGCACGACTGCCCCGTGAGGTATTTATCCGGGTGTATTGCCGCTGGGTTCCCCGCGGTGACGGTTTTGAATACCTTTGTTTACGGGAAAAATCGAATTTTGATTGTATACTATGGGATAACGGATGTATCGCCTATGAATCGCGGCCGCTGCAGTGCTCTGCGTATCCGTTCTGGCCATCCACGCTCATGGACGAGGATTGGTGGAATGCTTCCGCTGAAACTTGTCCTGGCATGAACAACGGCCGATTGTATACATATGAGGAAATAACCGCATTTCTCGACCAGCGCGCAGCGGAACCCTACATCCGCCGCTCCTCGGTAACGGGAACGCGGCCGGAGGGTGTAGTATGAAAGTTCATTTCTGGGGTGTAAGGGGTTCAATACCGACACCGCTTACGCCGTTGCAAATACAGAACAGGGTCGCGGCCGTTGTACAGCGCATAACCGCAACTGATATCCGGGACGCCGATTCCCGTGAACGATTCCTCGCGTCTCTGCCGAAATGGTTGTTCGGAACGGTTGGAGGCAATACATCCTGCGTAGAACTTGAAACCTCTCAAGGCGAAACCATCATTCTGGATGCGGGCAGCGGCCTCCGGGAACTGTCACTCAACCTCAATGAACGTCCTTCTTCACCAAAAGGAAAAACGTTTCACCTGTTTCTTTCCCATTTTCATTGGGATCATCTGCAGGGCTTGCCTTTTTTTACCCAGGCATTCAATCCCGCGAACCGGATTGTGTTTTACAGCGTGAATCCCGATGTACGAAACATTCTCTCCCGTCAGATGGAAAGTCCTTTTTTTCCGGTTCCGTTTGAAGGTCCGGGCGGATTCCGGGCGCAGATGGAGTTTGTACAACTCAAGGATTCTGATAAAGGAATCAGCATCGGCGATACCCGGATAGACTGGTATCCGATGGATCATCCGGGCGGTTGCGTGGCATACCGGTTCGAAGATGCCGGTAAAGTTTTCATTTACGCGACGGATACCGAGCTTCATCGCGAGAACTTTGTGAAAAACGACGCCAATACAAAATTTTTCAAACAGGCCGACGCGGTAGTCATGGACTCGCAGTACACCATGGATGAGGCACTGAAAAAGGAAGGGTGGGGACACTCCTCTTTTTCCATGACGGTTGATTTCGCGCTGAACTGGGAATGCAAAAAGCTTGTTCTGTTTCACCATGAACCAACCTATTCGGACAAGAAGCTTTTTTCCGTACTCCAGTCGGCTTCCTGGTATTCCGGGTACAATGCGAAAGGAACCCTTCAAATCGAAATTGCCCGTGAGGGAATGGAGCTTGTGTTATGACGGACGGCACGATTACCTACTCTTTTTCCGAAGAAGAAATAAAAAGCCTCGCCCTGTTACTCAGGAGAAATGAAGCTGTTTTGGATACAGTACTGGACGAGTTTCACGGGTTTCTTGAGAATACCGTTTATCAGAATTTGACTATTGCCGAGGCGGAAGATTTTTATAATGAAAAGCGTTAACTATGTGAAACTTTTCTTCTGGTTGATTCTGATTGTCGCCGCCGTGGGATCCGGTATGTTTGTCGCGTTCCTGCGTATGGACAGTCCGGTCGATCCTTCAGGAGAGCCGGTTCTTTTTACCGTGAAGAAGGGATCGTCAATTCTGTACATCAGCAGTTCCCTGCAGAATGCCGGTCTGGTGCGTTCTGCATTTGCCGCGACCGTTCTCGCGAGAATACGGCCGTATTCCCTCAAGGCGGGTACCTATCGGGTATCACCGGCAATGAATACCGATGCAATTTTGCGTCAGCTCCATGAGGGGCGCCAGGAATCGGTCCGGATTACCATTCCCGAAGGACTCACCATTACCAAGACTGCGCGTCATTTTGACGAGGCGGGGATTGTGTCTTCCGCAGAATTCCTTGAAGCATGCCGAAACCGCCGGATTCTTGAGCAGTTCGGCATACCGGCAGCAAGCGCCGAAGGGTTTCTCTTTCCCGATACCTATCAGTTCCATTACGGGGTTCAGGGAGACGAAGTGGTTTCAACCATGATTGACAATTTCTTCCGGAAGACGATGGACATGGAAAATTTGCCGGATACTCGCGAGAAGTTGTTTGAAAAGGTGATTCTGGCGAGCATTGTCGAACGGGAATACCGTGTAGCGCGGGAAGCTCCGCTTATCGCAAGTGTCTTCGCGAATCGGCTGAAAATCGGGATGGGACTGCAGTCCTGTTCGACTATTGAATACATTATTACCGAAATTCAGGGGAAACCGCATCCAACGAGGCTCTTGACCGTGGATCTGGAAATTCCCAGCGATTACAACACCTATCTCTGGGCAGGACTGCCCCCCGGGCCCATTTCCAATCCCGGCAAGACGGCGCTTTCCGCCGCGTTTAATCCTCCGCGTTCGAAATATCTCTATTTCCGTCTGACTGATCCGGTTCAGGGAACCCATGTTTTTACCAGTTCGCTCGACGAACATGTTGATGCCGGCCGGGAAATTTATCTCAAAAAGGCCGCGGGGAACTGATGGCCAAGATTGCGAATGAAACCATCGAAGAGGTTAACGCCAGAACGAGCATTGTCACCCTTGTAGGCGAGTATACTCGCCTTGAACAGCGCGGAAGCGACTGGTGGGGATGCTGTCCGTTTCATAACGAGAAAACACCCTCATTCCATGTTGTCCCCGAACGGAACATGTATCATTGCTTCGGGTGCGGAGAGGGCGGCGGCGTCATCAAATTCGTCATGGAGATGGAGAAGCTTTCTTTTGTTGAGGCGGTTGAAACCCTCGCAAAAAAAGCCGGGGTGGAAGTACGGTATGAAGGCGGGTCGACCGACAATCTTCCCCGGAAAGACGACACCCGGGGCAAACTGGTTGAGCTGTACGGCCGTGTCGCGGGAACCTTTCACTACCTGCTCATGAATACGCCGCAGGGAGAAGCGGTACAAAAATATCTTGCCGCACGCTCGGTTTCCGGCGAGATAATTGAATCGTTTAACCTTGGCTACGCGCCGCAAGACCGCTACTGGCTCCATGGGTTTTTGACCAAGAAGGGGTACTCGCGGGAATTTCTTGCGCAATCCGGCTTGTTTTCAAAGAAATATCCGGAAGTTGCCTTTTTTTCCAACCGGCTGATATTTCCCATAGCGAACCGCAAGGGCGAGATCGTGGCGTTCGGCGGAAGGATTCTTGAAGGTGATGGACCAAAATACCTGAATTCCGGCGATCTGCCGCAGTACCGCAAGGGGGAAACCCTCTTTGCCTTTGACCGGGCCCTGCCGGAAATACGGAAATCAAAGAAAGTTATTTTTTGTGAGGGCTATATGGACGTTCTTGCCTGGCATCAGGCGGGAGTGTTGAATGCGGTTGCGCCGCTCGGTACGGCTTTTACGGAACAACAGGCGAAAATGGTCCGCTCCTTCGCGGAAACGGTGTATTTTTCCTTCGATTCCGATCTGGCCGGTCAAACCGCAACGTACAAGGGCATACTGTTGTGCCGGAAACTGCAGTTCAATGTACAGGTGCTTTCAATCCGCAACGGGAAGGATCCCGCGGATATTTTGCAAAATGAAGGTCCCGAAGCATTGAAAAAACTCCTTGATTATTCTATACTGGATCTTGACTATCTTGTTATGATGGCCGGTACCCGCTTTGATACCGCTAACCCGGAGGGAAAAGCCCGAGCAGTGGCATTCATGTTTCCATATCTGGAAGCCCTGGAGTCCGATATCCAGAGGGAGTCGACAGTACAGCGGCTTTCTACCGCATTCGGTATAACAGAAAAAGCTCTGCTGACCGATTTTCACAACAGGAAACAACCGCAGGAGGCCCGGCCCGCGGCCGAAAGACCCGCGCCGGTACGCACCATAAAACGTACTGCCGAGCTTCGGGCCGTTCTTGCGGTCGCGGCAAATCCCGAGTTTTTTCAGGTGATGCGGTCGCGTATAACGTCCGATGATATAGAAGACGCTGACGCGAAAGATTTGTATATTGTCCTGGAAGACTGCTACCGTAACGGTGCCATGAGTCATGAAAGCATTTTGGCAAATTGCCGCGATGAACAGATGCGCGGCATCATCACCGAGACGATTGTCGGTGGGGAATTCGCAGAAAACGCCCGAAAGGTGCTGGAGGACGCAATAGTACGTATCAAACGGAACGCGCTCGAGAAGAAACGAATCCGGGTTCTCGCCGGAATGAGCGCCATTTCTACAGGAAGCGTTGACGACATGCTCGCTATCTCGGAAATGATGGCGGAGAAAAAAAGTATTGATGAAGAACTTGCAAAACTGAAGGACACGAACGAATGACGGAGCTTGCGCTTGATCCGGCTGTGGTAAAACTGCTTGAGTACGGCAGAGAAAAAAAGACTATCAGCTGGGACGAAGTTAACGACATATTACCTGACAGCATAGTCAGCTCGGAAAAAATGGATCAGGTTCTGGTCCTTCTGGAACAGAACAATGTTCAGCTTCTCGAAGAGGACGCCATCGGCGATGATGATGACGATGAACCGTCTTCTGTGGACAAGAAGAAAGAAGAATCCGAGCGAAAACGTCTGGTCTATTCCGAGAAGGACTCTTCCGTAGATGATCCGATCCGCCTGTATTTGCGGGAGATCGGCAAAGAGAATTTGCTTACCGCGGAACAGGAAGTCGAACTTTCGAAAAAAATGGAAGACGGTGAAAATATCATAAAGGATGTTATTAAGCATTCCGGCATGATAATTCCCGAGTTTTACGCTATTGCCCATAAGGCATTTTCCCGGATTGATCCCCAGGAGACCTCAAAACCGCGTAAGGAACTCAATGAGGAAATGGCCGAAAAACGCCGCCTCAAGCTCCTCTACGGTGAAGTGCTCAAAGCGGTTCTTCCGGACATGAAACAGTACATGTTCATGAAAAAGCGGCTTTTCGACCGTGACCAGATCGCGACCATTTTCGATGACGAGGAACTGGTTGTCGTCCGGGACAAGATTCTCGTTCAGCTTCAGAAGACTGAAATTCAGTCCGAGGAAATTGAGCGCTTTTCGGAAAAATTCATCGAGGCAACCCGGAAAATTCGCGAATACCGTCGCCGTCAGGAAAAAAAGGAAAAGGAACTGCGTATCGCCGATTACGGTGAGCTCCGGATGCTTGGCAAGCGTCTGGCCATTGCCCGCGAACGCGCCCGACTCGAGCAGGAACTCGGCATCAATGCCAATGACATAAAAGAGATTTACACCCAGATACAGGTTATCAATAAAAAGATTCGCCGTCTTGAATACGATTTTGAAAATTCGGTGGAACAGATAGTCTCCATGGCCCGGGAAATTCACCGGGGCAGGATTATGATGAAGAGCGCGAAAGACCGGCTCATTAATGCCAACCTGCGTCTCGTTGTTTCCATCGCGAAAAAATATACCAACCGCGGCCTGCATTTTTTCGACCTTGTGCAGGAAGGCAATATCGGACTGATCAAGGCGGTTGAGAAATTCGAATACCGGAAGGGATACAAATTCTCCACGTATGCTACCTGGTGGATTCGTCAGGCCATTACCCGTTCAATCTCCGATCAGGCCAGAACAATACGTGTTCCAGTACACATGATCGAACAGATCAACAAGGTGTTACGGGAATCACGCCAGCTCATGCAGCGTCTGGGGCGAGAACCTACCGACGAGGAAATTGCCGAACAGCTCGGGTGGAATGTTACCAGGGTCAAACAGGTTAAGAACGTCGCCCGGGAACCCATTTCCCTTGAAACGCCCATCGGTGAGGAAGAAGATTCGCTGCTGGGAGACTTTATTGAAGACAAGGACGTGGAAAATCCTGCGAACCAGACAGCGTTTACACTGTTGCAGGAACAGCTGCGGTCGGTTCTTTCAACCCTGCCGCCGCGTGAGCAGGAAGTGCTCAAAATGCGTTTCGGGCTTGATGACGGCTATTCACTGACTCTTGAAGAAGTAGGGTTGTATTTCAATGTAACCCGTGAACGTATACGACAGATTGAAGCGAAGGCACTCAGGCGGCTCAGACATCCGCGGAGAAGCCGCAAGCTCAAGGATTATCTCGATAATTAAGGTGAACTAAAGAGGGGATCAAGATGGTAATGACGGAACAACTGGACAAGCTCAAGGCACTACAGGATATTCTTGCGCAGAAGAACATTGTTGAAGCGGATATTGAAGCCGCTCCCAAAATTCTTTCAACCCAGGAAGAACTTCTTGCACGCTTGAAAAAGGGATATATCGACAAGAGCGAGCAATATGATCTCGTGAAAAAGCAGATTACTCACCTGAAAGCGGAACTGCATGAAGCGGAAACCATGCGCGAGAATTCGGAAAAGGCCATGGATTCCGTTTCAACCCAGCGTGAATATGAAGCGCTCGACAAGGAAATCCGGGAAGCGAGCGATCGTGAACAAATGGTTCGCAAGGATATTCAGAAAGAAGAGCGCCTGTATGCCGAGCTTGACGAACAGCTGAAAAGCGAAGAGTCCCTGATCAAGCAGCAGGAAGAAGAACTGAACGATCGCAAGGAAAAAATTACCAAAGATATCAAGGAACTCGAGAAGAAGCTCAAGAAGCTCCTCGACGAGGAAGAAAAAATAGTCCCCGGTATTCATCCCGAGACCCGTTTCAAGCTTGAACGCATCATCAAGAGCAAGCAGGGTGTCGGTATTGTTGCCATTCATGGAAATGTCTGTAATGGTTGTCACATGATCCTTCCCGCCCAGTTCGCGAACGAAGTGCGGATCGGAAATGAAATCATGTATTGTCCCTATTGCAGCCGCATCCTCTTTTACCAGGAAAGCGACGAGGAAGAAGGCGATTTCTTTGACAATGACGACGCCGGAAGTCTCGCGGACCTTGACGATTTCTCCGAAGAGGATGAAGATGAAGATGATCGGGACGATACCCGGTCAGACAAGATGGATTACGAAGAATAAGGCAGAGGGCAGTTGTGAGATCGCTTGGTAGTTCCTCACGGAACTGCTGAGAGGAAAGTCCGGGCTCCTTCGGAAATGATGCCGGTTAATGGCCGGGGGGTATCGCCGAAAGGCGGTGCTCACAGACAGCGCCACAGAAAATAAACTGCCTGGCGGTTCCTTTGGGAACCGCTTGGTGAGGGTGAAAAGGCGGGGTAAGAGCCCACCGCGTTTCCGGTAACGGAACGGCATGGCAAGCCTCATCAGGAGCAAGGCCGAGCAGTAAAGGGTATTCCGACCCTTTTTTACGGGTAGGCTGCAAGAGAAACACGGTAACGTGTCTTCCCAGATAGATGATCCCTGCCGTATCCCGGAAACGGGATACGGAAACAGAACCCGGCTTACTCGCCCTCTGCTTTTTTTTATTTTATTGGCAAGGAACCGTTCAATATGAGACTGCGATCGTCCAGTAAAAAGTTTTTGCTTACAAGCCGCCACAGTATTTTTACCGGCAGTCTCATCCGTCTTGTACTGATCATTCTGTTCGCTTCAATCATTGTGTTCTCGGCTCTGGCAATTCGCAGCCGCATGAATACACTTCCGCCGGTTTCGGAACTGTATACCGACTGGAACAATGAAAACTATGCCTCCCTTCATGAGAAAACATCCCGCATATTGCAGGTTCATCCGCTGAACGGGGAAGTTCTCGCGCTCCATGGTTTCGCTTCGTACTATCTTAGTCTTGCTGAAACCGATACCGCCCTGACACGGGATTATCTTGTTGAATCCATTACAACACTTCGAAAAGCATGGCTGCGTGTCTCGTCGCGGGAACGGGTTTCCATGGCCTACATACTCGGGAAAGCATACTATCAGCGCGGGGTCTTTTACGCGGACCTGGCCCTGAAGTATCTCGATTACGCCATGAATAACGGGGCCGAATACCGCGATATTCATGAATTCAGGGGCCTTGCCGCTGAACTCCTCGGCGATTATCGTCTGGCCATCGCTTCTTTTTCCGAGGCCCTCGTGCACGACCCGTCAGATCTTCTTCTGTTTACGCTCGCGAGAAATTATTCCGCGGTCGAGGACACGGTAAAGGCAAAACAATACCTTCTTGAAACCATACGGACCACCAGCGACGAATTGCTTGAATTGAAATCCCGGTATGAGCTCGGCATGATTCTCCATTCCGAGGGAAATGTGGAAGAAGCGGAGAAAGAATTCAACGCAATACTCGAAAAAGATCCGAATTATGCTGACGCACACTACGGACTTGGTGTAGTATATGAATCCCGGGAAGACATGATCCTGGCCCGCGCATCATGGCGCCGGGCGTTGAGACTGAATCCCGTACACGGGAAGGCCCGTGAGAAACTTACATTATAGCGACAGGGTAAATACACGGCAGAGGAGCATCTAGTATGGGTTTTTTCAAAAGTCTTTCGGCGGATATCGGCATTGATCTTGGTACCTGCAATACACTTATTTATATTCACGGAAAAGGCATTGTTGTAAATGAACCTTCCGTTGTTGCCGTGGAACGGGGAACAAAACGGGTTGTCGCCGTTGGCGCCGAAGCCAAACGGATGCTGTGGAAAACCCCGGGAAACATAATCGCCATTCGTCCTCTCAAGGACGGCGTTATTGCCGACATGGACACCACGGAAAAGATGATCCGTTACTTTGTGTCCAAAATAATGCCCCGGCACGGATTGATCAAACCGAGAATGGTCATCGGTATTCCCAGCTGTATTACCGACGTTGAAAACCGCGCGGTAAAAGAAAGCGCCTTCAAGGCCGGAGCGCGCGAAGTACAGGTTATCGAAGAGTCGCTTGCAGCGGCAATCGGCGCCCAGATTCCCATTCACGAACCCGCGGGTCACATGATCTGCGATATCGGCGGCGGTACGACCGAAGTATCCGTTATTTCACTCGGCGGCATGGTTGTAACCAATGCCATCCGCCTTGGGGGCGACGAATTTGATCAGGCGATCATCAAGCATGTCCGGTCGGTGCACAACCTCATCATCGGTGAACAGACCGCCGAACGGCTCAAGGTGGAAATCGGAAACGCGTCCCCCGAGAAGAATATCGAAAAGGTTGAAATAAAGGGCACTGACGCCATTACCGGTCTTCCCCGCCGGCTCGAGATTGATTCCGTTGAAGTACGGGAAGCCCTGAAAGATCCCATTACCCAGATAGTCGAAGAAATAAAGCGAACCCTCGCACAGACACCGCCCGAGCTCGCCGCGGATATTGTTGAACGCGGTATTGTCATGACCGGAGGCGGTGCGCTCCTCAAGGGTCTTCCGAAACTCATATCAAAAGAAACCGGTGTACCGGTAATCCTGGCTGAAAATCCCATGAACTGTGTCGCGATCGGTGCTGGTCAGTATTATGAAATTTTCAAGGATATGTCCATAGACCGGAGTGTCTACGACAATCTGAATAACTGATGCGGAAAACAAAACGTGCGTTCAGGTTTCACCTGGACGCGTTTTTATTGACAGTGTATCTCATTATTTCCGCCGTGTTTCTGGCTTTTTCAGCCGGCGGCCTGGTGGTGAATTTCCGGTCGTTCGGATTCAATCTCATGTCCGGTACCCAGCGGGGCTTGTATTCGGTAACGAGTTTTTTTAGCGGTACTGTTACGGCGATCCGTGAGCTGTCTGAACTCAAGGAGCGCTATGTCGCGCTTGAAGATCGTCTCAAGGATTATGAACTGCTCCAGCGATCGAACGCGGATATTCGTCTCGAGAATGAACGGCTCAAGGAACTGCTGGGCTTTACCGAATCACTGACCGTACAGAACATTCCCGCACGTATTATCGCGCGTGATCCCAACAACCTGTATTCGGGAATAACGATTAACCGTGGTGTACGCCATGGAGTAAAAAAGAACATGCCGGTCATTTCGTTCCAGGGAAGCAACACCGGGCTCGTTGGTAAAATTGTTCAGGTTGGAAGAAGCACCAGCATGATCATGCCCATCTATGATTATCAATGTTTTGTTTCCTCCCGGCTTGAAGAATCACGGTATATGGGACTGGTAAACGGCAGGGGAAACCCTGATTCTCCGCTGATCATGCGGTATCTGAAAAAACGGGCGCGGGACGAGATTAAAATCGGA
Organism: Spirochaetes bacterium ADurb.Bin215; assembly: GCA_002070025.1. Classification (GTDB taxonomy): domain Bacteria; phylum Spirochaetota; class Spirochaetia; order Treponematales; family Treponemataceae; genus Teretinema. Next base: position 41,083 of record MWCL01000001.1, on the reverse strand, counting down.
GACAAGGTCGTTGCCTCCGGAGAAAACTATAATTATCCGCGCGATGTTCCCGTCGGTTTTGTGTCCGGCATACGCGCGCTTGATTATGAAACATCCCTTGAACTGGATCTTGAACCGATTATTGATTTTTCCCGGCTGGAAAATGTATTTGTCCTTGATCTTGGATCAGCATCAGGGGAGGAGGAATAATGGGCAGAGTAGTGTTCTGGTCCTGTTTTGCTTCGGTATTCCTTTCCATGTTCTCCGCTACCATACTGGCGAATATTACGCTGCTTCCGGTCGTTCCGGATCTTGTACTGCTCGTTGTTTTGTATGTGTCGTTCATGAACAACGCAGCCCTTGGCAGCACGACCGGATTCATTTCCGGTATCCTCTTCGATTTCCTTTCGGCCGCCCCGGTGGGTCTGAACGCGTTTACCAAGACCGTGGTTGGGTATATAACTGGTAAAATGTCCGGTATGTACAATCTCGACCGGTTTTTTATCCCGTTCCTCATGGCGGTTGGTGCAACGGTTCTCAAGATGCTGACAACGGGATTCCTTTCCTTTCTTTTCGACGAAACGGTTGTGGTTTTTACCCCGGCATCCAGTGTTTTCTGGCTTGAAGTAGTGTTCAATGGCCTGTGTGCGCCGCTGGTTTTTTCATTGCTCGGCCTGTTCCCCTCCCTGTTTTTGATCAAGGGTAACCGGTGATATGGGTTCAGCGGATTCTACGTCCAGAAGAATAGCGGTTTTTTCCTTCCTCGTAGTTCTTGTTTTCGGAATCTATGCGGCAAAACTGTTTCATCTTCAGATTATCCAGGGTGAGGCGTACCGCACCCAGAGCCGTAACATATCACAGCGGACCAAGCGGATACCGGCACAGCGGGGCGAGATCTTTGACCGCAATGCCACGGTTCCCATGGTTCTGAATATTGATTCTTTCGCGGTTGACATGGTTCCGGGAGAAATTCCACCGGATAATTTTGATACGGTAACCGCCCGCCTTGCCGGAATTCTGGGTGTGACAACCGGCAGTATTCGTCAAAAAGTACCGCCGTCGATCAGACGATCGTTCCAGACTGTTGAAGTACTCGCGAATATCAGTTATGAAAAAATTTCCGCGATTGCGGAACGTATCGATGAGCTTCCCGGTGTTTCCTGGCATTCAAAACCGATCAGGAATTATGTGGAAACCGGTTCAATGTCTCATGTCCTCGGGTATGTGGGAGATATAACCCGGGAGGAATTGAAAATTCTGTACAACAAGGGCTATAACCCGAACAGTGTTATCGGTAAAGCCGGAATCGAGAAACAATACGACGAGATACTTCGGGGAAAGGACGGCTATGAATACCGTACGGTCGACGTGAAGGGCCGGTACATAGAGAACAGCACCTGGATTCGTCCTCCCGAGATTGGAAAGAACGTTGTTCTGACGATAGACCGCAGGATTCAGTATCTTGCGGAAAAAGCGCTGGGAGAGCGCATCGGGTCGGCGGTCGTTCTCAAGCCCGCGACCGGCGAAGTACTTGCCATGGTTTCGTATCCCTATTTTGACTCAAACATATTCAGCAGTACAAAAGCAGGCGAGGAGTACGCCCGTTTACGGGATGATCCCCGCAATCCGCTGTTGAACCGGGTCGTCAACGCGAGTTATCCGCCGGCCTCAACGTTCAAGATAATTCTGACTACCGCACTTCTAGAGGAGGAACTCATCCCTCCGGAAAAAGAAATAGACTGTGAGGGCGAGATTGAATACGGCGACCGTGTTTTCCGCTGTCATATCCGCAAACCCGGTCACGGACCGGTAAACCTGCGGGAAGCGCTCGCGCAGTCCTGCGATGTGTACTATTGGGTTGTCGGACGTGACAACCTCGGCGTTGAACGTATCGCTTCCTATTGTAATGAATTCGGTCTGGGCAAGTCGGTTGAAATCGACTTGCCGAGCCAGGCGACCGGGTTCATACCCACACCGCAGTGGAAAGAACGCCGTTTTCATGAACGCTGGCTCGGTGGAGATACCATGAACATGTCCATCGGACAGGGATTCACATTAACGTCTCCCATGCAAATGGCAAATGTTGTCTCGATGATTGTCAACAGCGGGGTAATCTACAAGCCGCACCTTCTCAAGGAAGTTCATGATCCGGTAACCGGAGCCGTTCTTTCCGTGTCGAGGCCTGAACAGCTGACCAAAAGTTCCATACGCCCGGAAGTATTTGCCCACGTACGGAGCGACATGCGCAATGTCATAACCGATGGTACCGCCCAGTTCCCCATGCGCAACCGTGTGGTGCAAACCGCGGGAAAGACCGGTACCGCCGAAGTAGGGCTCAATGACCGGTGGCATTCATGGATGGTTGCCTATGGACCCTACGACGCTCCTGCCGAGGATGCGGTTGTGGTTGTTGTAATGGTGGAGGCGACCAATCCCTGGGAATGGTGGGCACCGTACGCGACAAACATCATATTTCAGGGCATTTTTGCGGATGAAACGTTTGAAGAAGCCATTGATTCTCTCGGATTCCGTTCAATCGCCCAACCACGGGGAAGGCGTGAATGACAATACGAAACTTCACCTATTTTGATTATCTGCTGTTTCTTTCGGTCATGATACTCACCGTAATCGGAATCCTTTTCATATATTCTTCGGGAATAAACTCTGAAGGTATGCTCGTATCAAATGAATACGGAAAACAGATTCTCTGGGCCGTAACCGGCGTTCTGCTCATGGGGGTCATTGTATTCACCGACTACCGGCGTTTTGCGGACAGGACTTTTCTTTTTTACCTCATCGGTCTTGCCGTTCTCGTGTACACCCGCATTTTCGGCCGCTATGTAAACGGCGCGAAAAGCTGGATAGGTATCGGAGAGCTGGGTATACAGCCGTCCGAGTTTATAAAGCTGGTGTACATCCTGTTTTTGGCGTATTTTCTTGACCGTTCCGATAAATCCGAATCCTCCTTCAGCCGCTTCGCGAAAGCGCTCACGATAATGGTTGTTCCGATGCTGCTCATCCTTTCACAGCCGGACCTCGGAACGTCCCTGGTATACATCCCGATTTTTCTCGGCATGGCGCTGATCGCCGGCATCCCGCTGCGGTATATCAACATTGTACTTGTCGGCGGCGGTCTGCTCGCCCTGTTTACCGTGCTTCCCCTCTGGGAAGAGAATATCTTCCGCCATCCCGTACCGGCAATCAGGATTTTGACCGACATGCGTCTCACCCTGATTACCATGGTGACGCTTTCGATTATCGCTGCGCTTTCCCTCCTGGGACGGTTATGGTATAAAAACAAATACTACTACTGGATAACCTATTGCACGGGTATTGTCCTCTTTGCCCTCATCGGATCGATAGGTGCCTCGAGGGTAATCAAGGATTATCAGATAATGCGTCTGATTGTATTTCTGGATCCGTCCGTTGATCCGCTCGGTTCCGGATGGAACATCATTCAATCAATTACCGCGATCGGTTCAGGAGGCTTCTCCGGATTGGGATTTCTCCAGGGAACCCAAAGCCACTACCGCTTTTTACCCCAGCAGAGTACCGACTTCATATTCAGTATTCTTTCCGAAGAATGGGGTTTTGTGGGCGGCTTGACCGTGTTCAGTCTCTATCTCGTCATCATGATTCGCGGTATAATCATTATACGAAAAACTGAAAATCGTTTTGGTACATTGATAGCCACCGGTATCGTTTCAATGTTTTTGTTTCACTTTACCGTTAATGTGGGAATGGTCATGGGTATCATGCCCATAACCGGCATCCCGCTTCTTTTTCTATCATACGGCGGATCCTCGTTGTGGACCGCTCTTTCGGCTACCGGCTTGTTGATGAGTATCAACATGCGGCGGCTTGACCATTAATTTTCCGGAGTAACTCATGACTGTTATCAATCCCCTCAATGCATTCGGCGGACGGCTCGCCTCCATCCAGAATCCCGCTCGCTATCTTGGCGGGGAATACGGGCAAATAAAAAAAGACTCGGGCGATCTGGTTTTTGCTCTGGCGTTTCCCGATCTCTACGAGATAGCCATGAGCAATCTGGCGATAAAGATTCTTTATGACGGACTTAACCGCATGACGAATATCCGTTGTGAACGCGTTTTTGCCCCGGCTCCCGACTTTGAAGCGCTTCTCTCGTCCGCGTCGGTTCCCCTGTATACCCTTGAAAGCGGTATACCCCTGAACAAAACCGATATCATCGGTTTTTCTGTCGGCTATGAACCGGGAATAACCGGTGTGCTCGCAATTCTTGAAAGCGGGGGAGTCCCGCTGGATGCGGCGGACCGTACCGAAGGAGACCCCATTATTCTCGCTGGTGGATGCGGGGTAACAAATCCGGCTCCCTTTGCGCGTTTCTTTGACGCCGTTTTTATCGGTGAAGCTGAAGCCGGTTTGTTCGACCTTATTGCGCTCCTCGCCGAACGGAAAAAGGCGGGCGGCAGTCGCGAGGATCTCCTTTCCCTTATGGAATCGCATCCGGCGGTCTGGTCTGCGCGGAAAAGCCGCGCTTCGGGCGGAATATGCGCGCGCCGTGCGGTATATGCCGGATTTGGCTCATCCCGGACTGACGGTCCTGACCGGCAGGTATGTTTCCCGGTCCCCAATCTCAGAATTGTACAGGACCACGGTTCGGTGGAAATAATGCGCGGCTGCCCGAACGGGTGTCGTTTTTGCCATGCAGGCCTCTATTACCGGCCCCAGCGGATGAAGGATCCCGAACGGATACTCCATGATATTGATTACCTCGTAACACGCGGTGGCTATCGAGAGATCAGTCTCATGTCACTTTCTTCCGGCGATTATGAGGGAATCGATTTTCTGCTCAATACATTGATTGAACGCTATGCGGGGCAAAACATCTCATTCCAGCTGCCTTCATTGAAGGTGAATACTTTTACCCTGCCCATTCTGGAAAAGCTCGCACAGGTTCGAAAAAGCGGACTGACTTTTGCCGTTGAAACCCCGGTGGATACCTGGCAGCGTTCAATCAACAAGGATGTATACCGTAGCAGGATTATTGAAATAATCCATGAAGCGAAAAAACGCGGATGGAGCAAGGCCAAATTTTATTTTATGGTCGGTCTTCCTGTTGACGAATCCTCCATTACCGAAGAGGACGCCATAATCGATTTCCTTCTGGATATTCAGGCGACCACCCGAATCCAGTGCAATGTGAATGTCGGTACATTCATCCCGAAACCGCACACGCCCTATCAGTGGGAACGTCAGCTTTCCATGGAAGAATCACAAAAAAAGCTTGATCACATATACCGGAATCTTCCTCGGGGCAAATTCAAGGTTAGTACCCATAAGCCGTTCAGCTCATTTCTCGAAGCGGTTATATCGCGCGGGGACGAACGGGTAGGGGAGCTCATTCTTGAAGCCTACCGCCGCGGCTGTCGGCTTGATGCCTGGGAGGACTGGGCGCGCCCTGATATCTGGCAGGATGTTTTTTCCGGTGCCGACTGGAATGTTGAGTCTGAAACAATTCGTGAACGCGCCGAAGATGAAACCCTGCCCTGGGACAGTGTGAGCCTTGGCCCCACCAAAACATTCCTGAAAAACGAACGGGACAAGTCTCGTTCGGGTACTCCAACTGCGCCTTGCGAGGAATCCTGTGCTACACCATGTGGTGTGTGCAACCGGGATGTACGCGTGAAAAAATCCCCTGATCAGGTACAGGCTTCGACCGTTTCAACAAATTCTTTAGCAGAAGCATCAGCTTCCCGGTACCGGGTCCTTGTGTCTTTTTCAAAACGTGATGCCGGAATCTTTATCCCGCATCTCGGGCTTCTCGAAATCTGGAACAAGGCTTTTGCCCGTTCAGGGCTGCCGGTTGTCTATACCGAGGGTTTCAATCCGCTTCCCCGGTTTGAGCTTTCCCAGAGTCTGTCGCTCGGTATTGCCTCGGAAGATGAAACCGCCACGTTTATCCTGAAGGACAAACCGGAATCTCCGGATATGCTCCGGGACATACTGAATGCGTCTCTGCCGGAAATTCTCCGGGTTAACCGGGTGTACTGGTATGAACTGTCCACCAAGGTGAAGCGTCAATCCCTCTCGGTATTCCTCTGGGGAAACCGGTATCGGTATGAGTTTTCAGACAGGGAAACTCTCGTGGCCATAAAGGGTCATGAGATGGTTCAGGTGTATCTTTCGGAAAATACTCAGATGATTTTTGATGATGCGGACGGGAACACTTCAGCGATTCTCACCATGCCATTTCATGCGGACAGAAAGTTTCGTGAATTGATAACGGAGATAACCGGTAAACCGGTGTTTGAATCCGTCACCATTACAAAAATGGAAACGCTCGCTACGCATCCGGTATCCGGTGAACTCGTTTCGTTCTTTGATGTATTCGAGTATCTGGACGGGAAGAATCGCGCAGAAGAAACGTTGTCATAGAAACCTTCTTACCAGGTATGCATATCATACTGCCGAGGATGAGCTATAATTGGTCTGAAGCTGTATGATACTGGTACATTTTATGGTGATAATTCATACGGGTAGACAGAACATACATTATGCGCAGTAAAATATAGACAATAATCTGGCGATAGAGGAGTCCTACCCCCGCAAGGAAGAAAAGACCCGGGATTCTTCAGATAGAATCCGCGATAGTTCGTCCGGTGTTGTTGACGAAGAAGAACCCTGATAGACGACACGGGCCGGTTTCCCGCCGAGAACCAGAAGATGATCCGCGATAGACAGGGCTTCGTGAATATCATGCGTTACCGCCAGAACCGTGCGGGGTTCGGATTGCTGGAGATCAAGGAATGTGGTCAGGAGACGTTGCTTTAATCCGGCATCCTGTGACTGAAACGGTTCATCCATGAGCAGTACCGATGAAGGAAAAGAAAACGCACGGGCTATGGCTACGCGCTGTCGTTCTCCGCCCGAAATATGCCGCGGCAATTTTGATGCGTCCGGCAGGAGATGTACCTTGTCGAGGTATTCATGCGCCCGTTCACGGTTTTCCTTCTCACTGCCGTTCATGACCAGTTCAAGATTCTTCGCAAGCGTGCACCAGGGTATGAGCCTCGGTTCCTGAAAAACGAACGATACAGGTTCGCCGGTTTTGACCAGCGCATGTGCAATTGAAAACAACAGTGTTGTTTTTCCGCAGCCGCTTGGTCCGAGAATGGCGGTTATTGAACCATCGGCAAAACTGTGACTGAAATTTCTGAAAACTGATCTGTTTCCGTACTGGACGGTTACCGGTTGAATGGTCATGAAGGTGTTCCGCCAGAAATTCTGATAGACGTATTTTTCGTAACAAGTGCGAACAATTTTTCGGTCAGCAGGCAAAGAAGTATCGCGACAAGGGTGAGTGAAAACACCCTCCCCGTCTCAAGATGAACTTTCGCGGTTTGCATGGCCGTTCCGATACCGTGATGCGGAAAAGCGATTATCTCGCCGGCTATGACAACTTTCCAGGTAAGACCGAGCGAGGATCCCGCGCCGCTGAAAAAATACGGCAGCATGGACGGCACGCGGATATACCGGAGACGTTTCACCGTTCCGAAACGGTATATGCGGGACATGGCCAGAAGGTCGGAATCGGTAGAACGTATTCCTCGCATGATTGATTCGGTCATGACGGGCATGGTCATGAGAACGGAAACAAACACGGGAACAAATGACGAGCCGAACCAGAACAGCGCGATGAGTATGAGCGAGACAACCGGTGTTGCCCTGATTACCGCCATCCATGGTCGGATTGCCGTTTCAAACCCGACTGACATCCCTGCCGGTATGCCGACGAGAAAGGATAACGCCACGGAAATAAAAAAGGCCGCAAGTCCCCGGATGATCGTGGTTCCCAGCATGACGGGAAAATCGGAACCGCCGGCCAAAGCAAGGGCGTCGGATAACACATCGAGAGGATATGGAATGATAAGGGGGGAACCAACCAGAAATGCGCCGAGCTGCCATACCACAACGAGCAGGATACAGGACAGCAGTACGGGGACAACGTGGATACGGTTCATTTGAGATAAAAGCTCCCGTCCGGCAATTTTCCCCCGATGGCGGCCGGAGCGTACTCCAGATACACGGAAAGAAGCGATTCTACAAGTGGGCGTGCTTCCGAGGCGTGAATGAAGGTGTACCCGGAATGAGGAATGGCTTTTTCGGCTACTTCTGCAAGAATGCCCAGATCAGCTTTTTGGGCGCACTTCGCGGCCGCTTCGGGGTTTTCACGAGTCCACAACAGGCTTTCGCGGTAGGATTCGAGAAATGACGCGATCTGCCCGGGATTTTTCTCGGCAACACTACGGCGGATAACGCACACGGTCATGGGGAAGTTCTCGCCGAAACCATACTCGCTCCACAAATCGGCGAGTAAAAATGCCCGGAACAGGGGCGGATCACCAGAGTCGCGTTCAAGGGCAAGTGTGGTAAAGGGTTCGGGTAAAAGCGCATACGAAATACGCCCCGAAGCGAGAGCGGCCGCCATGTCCGCGGTTGAAAGGGAAAAGTCGAGAGAAACGTTCGTTATACCGGCCTTTTTGAGAAGTGTCCGGAGAACATACTCCGGGGTTGCCCCCTGCCCCGCTACATACAGTCTTTTACCGTCGAGATCAGCCAACCGTGTCAGGTTGCTGTCCCGGGAAACAACGGAAAGCATGCCGAGACCGGTAACAGCTCCCATAACGAGAAGACCGGGATCGGCCGCATGCAGTTTCGCGGCGACATTTACCGGCAATATGCCGATGTCTATGTCACCGGTAATCAGTTTTGGAAGGAGAACGTCCACCGACCCGGCGGTTTCAAAGTGTGCGGGGAAAGAAACAGTTGCGGAGGGATCACAGACCATCCGCGCCATTGAAAGCGCGGATGGTCCGGAAAGGGTGGCTACCCTGAGCATCGTTTCTCCGGCATGCTCTCGCCCTCCGGCCGCAGAAAGCGGCGCAAGCAGGAAGGCGGAAAGCAGTACCGGAAAAAAAAGTCGAAGCATGACTATTTCTTCGTCGCTGCGGGTTTCTTCGCGGAAGCGGGCTTCTTTGCCGCGGCGGTTTTTGAATCAGCAGGCTTTTTCGCCGCAGGTTTCTTCGCCGCTGTTTTTTTTGCGGCGGCAGGCTTTTTCGCGCCGGGTTTTTTGCTCGCAGCGGCCGTGCCCGCGGCGGCCTTTGCCTCTATCGCGGCCTGTGCGGCGGCGAGACGGGCAACCGGTACGCGGAACGGCGAGGCGGATACGTAATCCATTCCCGCGCGGCAACAGAACTTGACTGATTCGGAGTCTCCGCCGTGTTCACCGCAAATACCGATCTTGAGTTCGCTTTTCGTGGAGCGTCCCTTCTGGATGCCCGTGGCGACCAACAGGCCAACACCTTCCTGGTCCAAGCTCTGGAACGGATCAGCGCGGAAAATGCCGGTCTTGTGTTCGTCAACGTAATCGAGGAGGAACTTTCCCGCGTCGTCACGGCTCATGCCCAGGGTCATCTGGGTAAGGTCGTTGGTGCCGAAGGAGAAGAAATCAGCGACGGCGGCAATCTTGTCCGCAAGCAGCGCGGCGCGCGGTGTTTCAACCATGGTACCAACAAGGTACTTCACCTTTACGCCGTTCTTCGCGATTACCGCGTCCGCAACGGTTCTGGTGAGTTTTTCAAGGAGTGACAGCTCGGTCGCGTCGATTACGAGCGGAATCATGATTTCCGGGAAGACCTTTACCCCCTTCTTGGCCATGCGGCAGGCCGCGGTCATGATGGCGGTAACCTGCATTTCAAGGATTTCAGGGTAGGTAATCGCGAGGCGGCAACCGCGGTGTCCGAGCATGGGGTTCGACTCATGGAGCTTTTCAATGCGCTGTTTCACCGTGTCAAAGGGAATGCCGACCGTTTTGGCAAGCGCCTTCTGTCCCGCTTCGTCGTGGGGAACAAACTCATGCAGGGGCGGATCGATGAGGCGGATGGTTACGCCGAGTCCGTCCATGGCCTTGAAGATGCCCTGGAAGTCCTTCGTCTGGATGGGAAGCAGTTTGGCGAGCGCCTTTTTACGGGCGTCTGCATTGTCCGCGATGATCATTTCACGGATTGCGAGGATGCGGTCCTCCGAATCAAAGAACATGTGTTCTGTCCGGCAAAGACCGATACCCTCGGCACCGAGTTTGCGCGCGTATGAAGCGTCATACGGGGTGTCCGCGTTGGTCCGAACCTTGATGGTGCGGAGTTCGTCGGCCCATTTCATGAGGGTTGTGTATGCGGGCGGCAGTTTGGGAGCCACGAGCTTGAGTTCGCCCAGGTACACTGCACCGAGGGATCCGTCGAGCGTGATGAAGTCGCCTTCTTTTACGATCTTGGTGCCAACGGAGAACTGTTTCTTCGTGTAATCGATCTGGAGGGCTTCACAGCCGACGATGCAGCATTTTCCCCAGCCGCGGGCAACAACCGCCGCATGACTGGTTTTTCCGCCGGTAGCGGTAAGAATACCATGGGCGGCGTGCATACCGCCGACATCTTCGGGACTCGTTTCCTTGCGGACCAGGATGACCGCTTCTCCCCGCTCGGCCATGAGTTCGGCGCGTTCCGCGGTAAAGCAGACCTTGCCGGTGGCAGCGCCGGGAACCGCGTCGATTCCCTTTACGAGGAAGGCGCTTTTAATTGCCGGTCCCTGACTCTTGTCGATGGTCGGATAGAAAATGCCTTCAATATCGCTTGTCTTGATGCGGGAAACCGCGGTTTCCTTGCCGATGAGTTTTTCGTTCACGAGATCCACGGCAATCTTGAACGCCGCTGCCGGTGAGCGCTTGCCGGTACGGCACTGGAGCATGTAGAGGGTGCCCTCTTCTACCGTGAACTCGAGGTCCTGCATGTCCTTGTAGTGCTTTTCAAGAATTTTCCGGACGTCGCAGAGCTGCTTGTATGCTTTGGGATCCTTCTTTTCGAAGTCGGAAAGTTTGATGGGTGTGCGGATACCGGCAACAACGTCTTCGCCCTGGGCGTTGACAAGGTAGTCGCCGTAAAACACGTTTTCTCCGGTATTGGGGTCGCGGGTAAAGCAGACACCGGTTCCGGACGTATTTCCCTTGTTTCCGTATACCATCTGGACCACGTTTACCGCGGTTCCCATGACGCCGTACAGTTTTTCAACCTTGCGGTAGGTAATGGCTTTTTCTGCCATCCAGGAGCCGAATACCGCGGTGATCGAACCCCACAGCTGTTCTTCGGGACTCTGGGGGAACGGCTTTTTGATTTCCTTCTTGTACAATTCCTTGTAACTCTTGATGAGCGCTTCGAGCTCTTCTTCGTTAACGTCGGTGTCGAGAACGGTTTTTGTTTTCTCGATCTTGAGCCGCTTGCGGGTAACCGTGTCCTTGAGCTTGCCGAACAGTTCGTCGAACTTTTCACGGTCAATGCCCATGGCGGTTGAACCGTACATCATGATGAAGCGGCGGTATGCGTCGAGCGCGAAACGGAGGTTGCCCGTCTTCTTCGCGATTCCCTGTACCGACACATCATTGAGCCCGAGGTTCAGGATGGTTTCCATCATGCCGGGCATGGAAACCGAGGCTCCCGATCGTACTGAAACAAGAAGCGGATCGACGGGGTCGCCGAGTTTCTTTCCGGTCACTTTTTCAAGTTTCTTGATGTTCGCCGCAACTTCTTCCTTGAGCCCGGCGGGGTATTTCCGGTTGTTTTTGTAGTACTCGCCGCAGACTTCGGTCGTGATGGTAAATCCCGCGGGAACCGGAAGTCCGATTTTTGTCATTTCTGCGAGGCCCGCGCCCTTTCCGCCGAGCAGTTCTTTCATGGTTCCGTCACCTTCCGCGGTACGGTTACCGAAGAAGTAGACCATTTTGGTTTTAGCCATAGATGTTTTCTTTTCCTCCTGGATTATTTTCGTCCATAGTGTATCTACAAATTGTAACTTGTGTACCTTCCGGTGTCAATGTATACTGATCCGGTGAGAGCCCGCATACCGTGCCGCTTCAGCCTTTTGCCTCCCATTGCCGCGATCGCTCTGTCGTTCTGGGCCTGTTCAACGGCGCCACGCATCCCCGACACCGAAAAAGTGCCTCCTCCCGAACCGCTCGTGCTTACCTTCGCCGGCGACATCATGGCCCATGACGTGAACTATTCCATGCGGGACTATGACCGGATATACCATGATCTCTCTCCCCTGCTCCATTCCGACGATCTTTCCTTCGTGAATCTGGAAACTCCGGTCGCGGATGCGCTCCCCATGAGCAACTATCCGCGATTCAATGTGCACCGCTCATATCTTGAAGCCGCGGTGGATGCCGGTTTCGACGTGTTTTCACTCGCAAATAATCATACCAACGATCAGGGGCTGGCCGGCATGGCCGGTACCCGGGACGCCGTCCGGCATATGCCCGAAGGCGTGTACGCCAACGGCATACGTCTGGCTCCGGGAGAAGCGTTCAGGCCGGAAGTTATCCGGATACGGGACTGGACCATCATCTTTCTCGCCGTTACCGAGATTCTCAATTCCCATGACAAGTCGGCACATCAGGTGCAGTACTCCGCGCCGACCGAAGCGGGACGAAGCGCGCTGCTCGAGCGCATCAGCGAAATTGACGCTCAGCATCCCGGAGCATTGTTTGTGCTTTCGATACACACGAACGAGCCTGAATACGTACGGACCGTCAGTGCCGCCAAGAAGCGGTGGTTTGCGGAATTGGCCAGATCTGGCGCCGATATTGTATGGGCGAATCATCCCCATGTCATGCAGCCGTGGGAACTTGTTTCGGTAGACGGCCGGGATTGTCTGTTCATGTATTCCATGGGCAACTTCATTTCCGGGCAGCGCTGGCGGCCTGATTTCGCAAACCCCGGAGCTGACCGGGAATACACCGGGGATGCGGTACTTCTCCAGCTGCGTACACAGTCGGGCGGTGAACCCGGAACCCTGTATGCTCCGGAGATTGTTCCGGTTCCGGTTACCAATTTTCTTGATCCCGACCACGGGATGGTCGTTCGGCGATTTTCTTCATCGTTTATCGGGAGTCTCCCGGAAAGACTGGCCGCCTATTACCGCAACCGGTACGAACTGATGCGTGGCTATCTTCCCGTGTTGCCCACAATGCCGCAAGCGTCTATACTTGAATGATGAAACCGCATGAATTACCCGTCTATCAGCAAAAGAGCCGCATTCTGGAAATGCTCTCGCATAATCAGGTGCTCGTGGTGGAAAGCCCCACCGGCTCGGGGAAAACAACCCAGCTGCCCATCATTCTCCATGAAGCCGGGTACACGTCTACCGGTATCATCGGTGTAACCCAGCCGCGGAGAATCGCAGCCCTTTCCGTCAGCGAGTTCATTTCCCGCCAGCTCGGGACCCCCCTGCCCGGTCTTGTGGGGTACAAGATGCGCTTTGAGGACAAGACCGATCAGTCTACCCGCATCAAGGTCATGACCGACGGCATCCTCCTCCAGGAAATGAAACTGGATCCCTGGCTCAGCAAGTATTCCATGATCATGGTGGACGAGGCACATGAACGGAGCCTCAATATCGATTTCATTCTGGGCCTGCTCAAACGCGTTCTCGCCGAACGCCACGACTTCAAAGTTATCGTTTCATCCGCGACCATCAATACCGAGATGTTTTCAACCTATTTTGACGACTGTCCGGTCGTCAAGATTGACGCCATAACCTACCCGGTTACCGTTGTCTATGATCCGCCGGTCATTCCCGCGCAGGGAGGTTTTCTCGAAGCAGAGGAAGCCCTCCTGGAAAAGATTACCGCCATCATTACACGGGTTCTCGATGAAAACCGCGAGGGAGACATACTCGTCTTCCTGCCCGGTGAACGGGCCATCAAGAACTGTATCGGGCGTCTCGCGCGTGAGCGCTGGTTCAGCCGCCTGTATGTTCTGCCCCTGTACGGCCGGCTTGCGAAAGAAGAACAGGAGCGTGTGTTTGACACTCCGCCTGCCGGAAAAACCAAGGTGGTCATTTCGACGAATATCGCGGAAACCTCGGTAACCATCGACGGAATTACTTCGGTGATAGACTCCGGACAGGCAAAGCTCAATTTTTACAATCCCCACACGTATACCTCGAGCCTCATCGAGGTACCCGTATCCCGGGCGTCGTGCAATCAGCGCCGCGGCCGTGCCGGTCGTACCCGGGAGGGCGCCTGCTACCGTCTTTTCGAACGCAAGGATTTCGAGGCGCGGCCACTGTACACAACCGAGGAAATATACCGTACCGACCTTTCTGAAGTAGTTCTCCGCATGTCCGAACTCGGTATTACCGATTTTGACACATTCGATTTCATCTCGCCGCCGTCCCGCGAAGGCATGCTCGGCGCCCGGGAGACCCTTATCCTGCTCGACGCGCTCGAAAAGGACAATACGCTTTCCCGGGTCGGCCAGATGATGTGCCAGTTTCCCCTCCCGCCCCGCCAGAGCCGCATCATCGTGGAAGCGATTCTCCGCTATCCGGATGTTCTGGAGGAAGTGCTCATCGCATCGGCTTTCCTTTCGGCGAAGAGCCCCTTTGTCCTGCCGCCCGGAGAAGAAATGGACGCACGCAAAGCGCACCACGGATTCCGGGAAGATGCCGGGGACTATGTGTCCTTTTTACGGATATTCCGCATGTATCACCGCGCGAAAAGCCGGGCGAAGTTTTGTGAAATCAGTTATCTGGACGAACGGGTCATGGCTGAAATCGCCAATATCAAGGAACAACTGGAACTCATTGTATCCGACATGGGGGTTCCGGTTTCTTCGGGCGGCAAGATTGAAACGTATCTTGCCTGTGTCGCGACCGGCATGATCCAGTTTGTCTGTGTGCGCGACGGACGTGATTCCTACCGGAGCCTTACCGCGGAACGGATACAGATTCATCCGGGTTCCTGCATGTACCGTGAGAGTCCCCAATACATCGTGGCCGGTGAAATTGTCAAAACCAGCCGCATGTATGCCATGTCGGTATCGCCCCTGACCCGTGAGCTCCTGGAAGCCATCAGCCCGGGGCTCGCGGAACGGCTTCTTCCCCGCGGAAGGGTCAAGCGCGAGGTAACGCCCCGCGAGAAAGAAAAATTCGCCGCCATCGCCGACAAAAAGAAAGACGGATCAGCTGTTGTCATCGGCGGTCGGTCGTTCCCGGTTGTCAAAATCAAGGGGAAAAAACAGGCAACCCTGCCTCTTGAGGAGTTCTCGTCGGCCCTGTCTTCTATGGAGTGGTCAGATTCCCACATGCGCCAGCTTGCCGGACTGCGGGGAACAATAACCGCAGGAAAATATCAACTGCTCGCGGGAGAAAAACTGGACCTTATCGTGAAAGTTGCGTCCGCCTTCGATCTTCGTCCCGTAGGATCCGCAGACTGGCCGCGGAAACGGAATTTCCGCTTTCCGGACGATTTTTCCGAACTTGTCGGGAATCTGTCCTGGGTATTCCGGGTAGCCGTCGCAAAAGAAAAAAGCCGTGAACTCGGGTTTATCTGCCTCTATACCGACGGCGGGGGCCGGTACTGGTTCAAGTGTTCGCGCGGCTTTCATACCGTGCTTAACGAGTCGATCGCCAGCCTCGAAACGCTCATAGACGAGTCAGAAGCGACGGTGGACCATGCGTCAAAAGAAGCGATCGGCCGGCTGTATGCGAGGTTGAACACATTCTTTAACTGATTTCGTCAATAAGCGCCTGATACATGGTGATCATGTCCCGGCTGGACTTGCGCATGGTGGCGCTGAGCCGGAGCGCGAGCTGAAAGGTTATCCTGAAGCCGGCGACCGGGTCTTCTTCACAGAGCGAGAGATAATCTTTCCGGGACAGGGTGAGCGTTTCGCAATCGCTTACCGCGAGTACTGTCGCCGAGCGGACATCATGATCGATAAGGGCCACTTCACCGAAAAAAATGTTCTGGTCCGCGTCGAGATTGACGAGGGCAAACGGTTCGCCGGAAAGGGTGTTTCTCAGGATACGTACCCGGCCGCTGTTCAGTATGTAGAGGGTGTCGCCCTCGTCGCCTTCCGAAATAATCGCCGATCCGGCTTCATGGCTTTGTTTTTTCAGTTTTGCGGCGAGACTCTCGCGGTTGTCCGCAAGGCTTGAAAATATGGGGATGTTGCGGAGTCGGTCCAGTATATCGGTACTCATACGGACACTCCTGCGTCATTTGCCGAATGACGGACAATAATTACCCTCGAATATTTCTTGACTGTATACTTTTTTCAGGCGCGAGTACCGTCTGATTACTTTTCATTTCTTTTACCCGTTTGAGATTGTTCACCACTTCGGTTACATCGGGGTTTTTCTGGGCCTCACTCAGGGCTTCCTGTTTGCGCAGGAAATAATTCCCGGTGTTCTCCAGAAGTCCGATGACAATCCCCGCCCCCGTCCGGTCAAAATGGGCGCACAACTCTTCAAAAGGCCGCATGATGAATTCTTTCGGCACCGGAACAACCGAAAGGCCGTGGCGGTCACCGAACATGCTGTTGAGCACATGGCTCATGCCGGTTCCGCTGGACGCGGACGCGAGCAATTTTTGTTCGTAATGGCGTGAAAGGATTATCTCGTCGCAGTGTTCGCTTTCAAGATGCTTTTTGAACTTCTCGTCGAGCAATTCCGCGACCACGTAGCAGGTTCTGTTGAGTTTCTTGATGACCAGAACCGCCAATACCGTACGGGAATCCATTTCCATGAGAGAATAATCCCTGGAATAATCGGACAGGACCAGAACCTTGTCGGCACGTTCGATATTGGCGCGGATAAGCGTCTCTTCCTCGGTAAAATCACCATTCACGTACATGATGCTCTGAAACTACCTGTTTGACAGTACCGGGAACAATACCGCTTTCGGGGCACCGGTTACCAGCACAATGTCGGAAGGAGTCATGTCCGGGTTGGACGCGAGAATTCCGGCTATGATCGATTCCATTTCGGGTTTCCAGCCGCAGAGTACCAGATGATCACGTTTCTTTTTCAATTGTGCGAATCCCCTGTTTCTTTTTTGCTGTCGTTCTACAAGGACCGAGGCTATCTTTCCACTTACGGCACCGAAGGACACCACCCCGCCAAGCATGATGACCACCGCGATTATCCTGCCGGCCGTTGTTGCCGGCGTAATGTCGCCGTATCCGATAGTCGTTACGGTTACGATGGTATACCAGAATGCGTCAAAGAAAGACGTTATCTTGCTGTTGTTCCCCCGTTCCGCCACCAGTATGGCGAACATGAGCAGGATGAAGAACGCGAAAAGCGCCGTAATGCTCTTCATTGAAGGATGATTGAGTATCTGGAAGAGACGGTTTGATTTTCTCATTGATGAAACAGCTCCTCCATACAGTCGGAGAGAAAACGGTTCAACAGGGGCAGACCGTTCCGGGTCAGCGCGACAGAATCCCCTTCAACAACAAGGAGTCCCCGCTTTTCCCATGAGTCGACCGCCTGTGCAATACTGACCAGTATATCAGTGGAAAAGCGGTTTTCAAATCTTTTTCGTGAAATTCCGGCGTTCAGCCGGAATCCCATGAGCAAAACCTCAAAAAGGGTATCCTTGCGGGAAATATGCTCAATGTCCTGATGCTGTGACGGATCTGAAAACCAGGCGGTCAGGTCCCGGGTATTCGTATAGCGAACTGATTCGTCCCCGTTCGGCATGGTTCCGACCGCGGACGGACCGGCGCCGAGGTAGGGATCCATGTGCCAGTACACAAGATTGTGATGGCACTCCTTGCCGGGTTTCGCGAAATTCGATACTTCATACTGCAGAAATCCGGCTTCCTCGAGGGCATCCCGGGCGGAAAACCACAGATCCTGTTCGTTGTCCGGGAGGTGAAAACCGGGAGTGTGTTCGAGTCGGCGGGAAAGCGGGGTTCCCGGTTCTACCATGAGGGAATACAGTGATACATGATCCACGGAATACCGGGACACTTCGCGAATATCATCCAGAAGCATGGTGTCCGTTTGGCCCGGGATTCCGCAAATGAGATCGACCGACAACTGTCCGTGCCAGAAGTCGGCAACCGTATCAAGCGCCTTCCGGGCTGCATTGACGCTTCCCCGCCGGCCGACCGCGCGTAATAATGGATCATGGAGACTCTGGATCCCGATTGAAAGACGGGTAATACCGCAATCGGCTGCCGCCGCAAGCCAGGGACCGGTTATGCTTTCGGGATTGGCCTCCATGCTGATCTCTCCGCTACAGGAAAATGACGAACACAGGTCGGCGAGATTGTCCGGTGAAAGGAGACTCGGTGTCCCGCCGCCAATGTACACCGTATTCCAGCGGGAAACGGAAAATTCAGTGCTTCGTTGAGTTATTTCCCGTATCAGAGTCCGGGTAATCCGGTCTGGTACCGGCAGTGAATCGGGCGGGAACGCTTCGGGAGCGCAGGAAAAGAAATCACAATAGTCGCATTTTCGCGTGCAAACCGGAACATGAATGTACAGTGAAGGAGCCGTACTCCGGTTCAAAACTCTTCCAGCCGTCCGATCGGCCAATACCGGAACAGTACTTTGCCAATGATGCGGTCGCGGCGGGTTGACCCCCAGATTCTGCTGTCTCCGGCCATGAGGCGATTGTCACAAAGGACAAAAAACTCGTCGTCCGCCAGCGTGATCTCCGGAAACGAATGGGAAAACGGCAGGGTGCTGTCCCAATTGTCGGGAAGCGGATCGATCCGCAACTCATAGCTCCGGTCAACCAGTTCGAATTCGGTCAGGTAGTGGGAAGACCCTGCGGGTTTGATATGCAGAATGCCCGATTCAAGATACAGGGTGTCGCCGGGAAAGCCGAGAAGACGGCGGATAACCGGTTTTTTTCCCGGCGTATCATGGGCGGAAAAAGGAATGATGCGCTGAAAGGTAATAAATGATACCAGCGGACGGACAAGCCGCTTGAGTCTTCCGGGTTGATCGGTATTCGCGGGTGAAATAACGACGAGGTCTCCCCGTTTCGCCGAAGCAAGCAGGAAAAAGCCTTTTTCTTCTACCGGTTGCGTTGAATACAGCGGGGTCGAAATAACCCGCTCTTCCGGCGAAAGTGTCGGGATCATGGTTTCCGCCTGGATACGGTACATGGTCACCGCGTGGTTGTGTATGAGGGTAAAAAGTACGAGAAGAAAAAGCAGAAAGGTGAGTATGAGGATGAATGTTTTGCGTTCTTCACGCTGAGCGGTGTACGAATACTTGTGCCATTTTGCGGGCATGAAAAACCTCTTTTGGTATTATTATCGCGACTGATGAATTCTACCATTGTCCGGCATCGTTGACAAGTATACTCGGGAATACCTATAATCGGCGCAATGAGTACCAACGCACCGGTCAAACTCCTGGCAAAAAACAGGAAAGCCCGTTTCAATTACACCATAGAAGAATCGCTCGAGTGCGGAATAGTACTTGAAGGTACCGAAGTGAAATCCTTCCGGTCGGGTAACATCTCGTTTCCGGACGCGTTCGCGGAAATTCGTGACGGTGAAGTATGGCTCATGGGGCTCCATGTAACGCCGTATGTCTACTCCTCGATATTCAATCACGATCCGGACCGGCCCAAGAAGCTGTTGTTGCACCGTGAGGAAATAAAGCGTCTTGTCCGCAAGGTGGATGAGAAGGGTTTTACGCTCATCCCGCTCGAATTTTACCTGAAAAACGGTATAATAAAGGTTGAACTTGGTATCTGCCGGGGTAAAAAAGTGTTTGACAAACGTACGGATATCCGTGACCGTGATGTCAAACGCGATCTCCAGCGGGAAATCCGTTCAAGGAACAATGGATAGGAACAGACCGGGATCTGGACAGCTACAACGAATTCTCCCTTTGGCGTGCATACTGCTCGTGTTGTCCGGTGTTCTGTACGGTCAAAATGTCCCGTCTGTTGCAGTCTTTTCGCTCGATTCCCGTGAAATCGGGGAGAACATCACCGTATCGGTAAACGACCTGGTGTTTTCGTTTATCCGCGAGCTGAGAACCTACCGGATCGTCGACATGCGTACCGATTCTCTCCCGCTCGACCTTGGCGTCCCCGACGGTACCGATTATGTTTTCTTCGGAACAATTTCCAGTCAGCCGGACGGAATCAAGCTCGAACTCGTCCTCAAGGGCGGACCGCTCAATGTAACCCGTCTCATTTCCCGGGTCTATGAAAATTCAAACCGCATATTGCTCGAATCGCGGATGCTGGTGCGGGATCTTTTTGATCAGTCCGTTCGTCTTCCCGACCCTGACGGTCCCGTACATGTCCAGTCAACACCGGAAGTTGAAACCGGGGATACCCTCCCCCGTACCGACCAGAATCTTGTTTCGGTAACCAGTGTCGATTCCCTTGCCGGATCCTGGGAAGGCGAACCGGGCATAGAGAAAATAATGCTTCTTCGCGGCGGACGGGGTGTCGCGGTTCTTTCAAGCGGAGTATCAATTTCTCTTGAAGTGATAGTATCGAACGGAGATCTGGTTGTGCGCCAGAAGGGAAACGCGAACCCGCGGCAGTTTGACGATTTGCCCGATCCGGTAGCACGACAGGCAGCGAATATCGCGCCGCCCCTTGAATGGCGGTTTCTCATTTCCCGGGACCAACAAACCCTGCTGGGAACGAAAAAAACAGTTGTTATCAAGAATGATGGAAAAAACATTCTGACCATGGAAAATGCGGAGCACGAGGTTTCCTGGATCAGAAAATAGGTATTGGCGGGGTTACGGCTGAAGCGAGGTTTCCGTCCGGCGGAGTTTCCGGTTTTTCTTGTTCGCGAGTGTTCTGTGCGTCCTGAACAGGGCATCGAAACCGAAAAATGCAAGAAACCCGGACAAAACGCCGACCAGTTTGCAAATCCATTCCGGCACAACATGTGGTTTTTGTGACATAACCGGCGAGCCTGCCACCAGATTCCGGTCAATACCGCCGTTGAAACCTGCCAGCTTTATCAGCTGTTCACCCTCATGCACATACCCCAGTTCGTGGGCATACACGGCAATGGTGTCGGGATCGGAGGAAAGATTGGCCAACCTCATTTCCAGAGACGCATTGGTTTCCCTGAGAGTGTCGAGATTCTTTTGCAGACGGACGTGCTCCTGTTCGAGCTGTGAATAGGGCCATTGCCCCTTTGGTCCCGCGGTAAAACCGAGAATCGAGTATATCAATGTACCGATGAATAACGGCAGTACAATTCTTACATAGTTCATACTGGTATGAGTTTCGGTATTCCACGGCGAACCTTTACAACCGCCGGCAAAAATAGTTATCAAAAAAGGACATAAAAAATCCTCAAATATTGACAGGGGCTTTCAGGGTAATATACAGTTAAATTAATGCCCCTCCCTTGCCGATAAGGAAAAGAGTAAATCAATAACTTTCGGGAGCGCTTATAATGCCGGACTTTGAAAACGACGAAATTCGAGACTCTTCTTTTCCTGTTGAATTCAATGATGAAACTGAAACATTGGACATGTACGGTGTCTGGGTTAAAAGCGGTCCCCGGGATGTGTCCTCACTCGTTGAGGAGGACGAATCCGGTTCGGTCGATACCGTCTTGCCCGTTTTCTCCGATGTTCCCGATATCTCTGAATTTGATGAACTTCCCGATATAGAAGATTTTGACGCCGAAAGTACCGAGCCCGACATGACCGAACAGGACGTTGTATCAGATGAGCTTTCTCCGGATACTTCGTTTGAACTGCCCGATTTCGACACTCCCGAAGCCGAAGACGCCGAAGAATCGGCCGATTTGGAAGAAGCTGACGCAGAAGTACCGGAAATTGTCGCGGAAAATGATGATTTTGACTTCGGTGCCATTTCGTTCGACGAACTGGACTCCGTAGATGAAGCCGTTGAGGAACAGCCTCTCGAAGAAATTGGAACCGGTGATGATGATACCCTTCTGGAAGAAGATTTCCTTGTTGATATGGAAACAGATATCGTACCCGATACCGCTGACAGTTCCGATGAAATGGAAGAAATCGCCGATTTTGACATTGTTGCGGATGAATTTGACTACGAGGTCACGGATGAAACGTCCGGTGAAGAAATCCTTGTGGACGAACTTGAAATAGCGGTTAACCCGGACGACGAAGACCTCTCCCCTACTGAAGAATTCTCAGTGGATACCGATACAGAATCGTTCAGTGAACCTCAGGAGGTCACCGCTTCCGAATCGTTCGGCGAAGTTTCTGATGAACCGTTGCCTGATTCTTTTGAAGAACTTGTTGAAGAAGCCGCCGAGCCTGTCGTTGAAGAAGCCGCAGCACCTGTCGTCGAAAATGATGTTCTTGCGGAGCTTGATCCGGAACTTGCCGATTTTTCAATGGAAGATTTCTCCGGCATTGCCGACATGATCAATGCCGGAGAACAATCTGCCGGGTCGGTGAATCCTCCCGATGAGGATGATTTCAGTTCGTTGCTCGATGACATCAATTCAGGATCCGCTCCCCGGGATTCTTCCGGTTCCTCCGGCTTTGACGATCTTGATCTTGACGATTTTATCAATGAAATAAATGATTCCGGCGGAACAACAGAAAAGGAAAAAGAAAAACTGTTTTCCGATGTGGAACCGGTTGATATTGATCTCGAGTTTGATGAAGAGTTTATCGAGAACTCGGAAAAGATTCGCGCCGCCGGGTCCTCTATTTCGGAAGCGGAATTTGAGAACTCGGAGTTCGGTGTCGAATTTGTTGATGAAACCGGTTCGGGCGAGGATTTTGACGGCTTTGAATCTTTTGATTCGGAAAT
Source organism: Spirochaetes bacterium ADurb.Bin215 (assembly GCA_002070025.1). GTDB lineage: Bacteria > Spirochaetota > Spirochaetia > Treponematales > Treponemataceae > Teretinema. The sequence goes on along the minus strand of MWCL01000001.1, from coordinate 18,462 downwards.
GTTTGCCGAAGAAGATGGAAAGACTCCTGCAGCAGCCAGCCCTGCGCCCTCCACCGAAGACGATACGCTCGAAATAGCCTCGGAATTCGATGATCTTCTCGCGTCCCTGGAAACCGCCCGTCCCGCTGCTCCGGGAGCTTCAGAATTAAAAGAAGAAAAAGTTGTCCAGGAATTCAATCTGAATGTAACCGAAGAAGACGGACTCGAGTCCGTAGCCAACGAGGCTCCGGAAATGAATGAAGGCGACGATTTCAATGTACCGCTTTTTAGCGAATCCCCTGGATCGTATTCAGGGGAGGAACTGCCGGTAGTGGAAGACGAATCTGCCACCATTGAGGATCTCGCGGTAGAAGATGAAGCGTCCATGCTTTCCGACGATGATACGGCCGAACTTGAAATCGGTAGTGTTGATCTTTCTTCACTTGAGGAATTCGTTCAGGAAGAGATCGTAACCGAAGACGAATCAATTGCCGGGATGGTCGAACTTGAGCCGGAGGATAGCATACCAGAAGTCTCCCTGCTTGATGAAGAATCCCCCGAGCCAGAGACCGAATCGTTTGATTCCCTCGCACTATCCGGTGATACTGACGAAGGATTCACTGTTCTGGACAGCGACGATGATTCGATGGAGATTGTGGAGAAAGATATTCTTGATATTACTGGAGAATCGGATTACAATGAATACCAATCCGGTATTTCGGATTCCGACGACGAGGGCATGTCAATCGATTTTGACGATGTCGGCGCGTTTGAGGAGTCATTACACGAGTCCGGTACTGACACAGGAGAAATCGACGTGACTTCAAATGACAAGTCAACAGAATTGTTGATGCTCATCGCAGAGGAATTGTCTTCCATCAAAAAAGAACTTTCAACATTGAATTCCGAGCTTTCTACCACGATGAAACCGGTTTCCCAAAGTGACAATTCTTCCACTGATTCAGTAACAGCTGAAAGTTCCGATAACACCGGCTTCTTCTCGGACGATGATACCGATGAGACGATTGCCCTTACCGGTGATGAATTGAACAATATTCTCATTACTGCCGACTTTACCGAAGAAAAAACAGGTGAACCCGAGCTGGACGATTTTGACGATATGTCAATGAATGAAATTGGCGCATCATCCAGCGAGGATGTTACTGCGGACTTCTCTCCGGAGGAAGAATCTACCCAGTTTGACGAAATTGCCTTTGATGATGATGGCGGTTTGAATGAACCTGAAGAACTGGATATTCCGGATGTTCTCACTGAAGACGAGATGTTCGGCACCAACGATATCACTGATGAAGTTGAAGTATCGTATGTCAACAAGGTTGAAGAGGATGTCAGTTACCTTGAAGGCAGTGAATCGGTTGAACCTGATCTCGAAAATGTCGCTATAGAAGAATCCGACATTGAAACACTCGATTTTAACGATGAGCATCTCGAGGAACCGGAACTGACCGAATTCAATATCGATTTTTCCGCCATGGAAGATTCTATCGGTTCAGTTACTGATGAATCCGAACAAACCGAATCCTTCCTTGAAGAAAGTATCGTGGAGCCGGAAACAGAAACGGTTTACGAAGAATCCGTACTTGAAGACATTGAAATCGGCGAAACCGCTGTTCCTGAAGTGACTGAAACGCCTGAAGCGCCTGAAGCGGAAGAGCCTACAGCGCCTGAAGCGCCTGAAGCTGCCGTGGTTGATACCGGTGTTGCCGCCCTTCCCGTTGAACTCAAGGACGAAATAAAATCAGTTCTGTCCTACATGGATCAGCTCCTGGAAAGCCTTCCCGAGGATAAAATCGAGGAATTTGCCCGTTCTGAACATTTTGAAGTGTACAAAAGGCTTTTTGAGGAACTTGGTATTACCTGATTATGGGGCTCATTAAACAAGCCGTTTCAAAAATGGAACCTCCGTCGCAATCCGCCGTGCAATGCAAAAAAAAAAATGGCTTGCTCGGCAGAATTGTCGGCAATTCTCCGTATGACTGCCTGGTAAGCACCTTCCAGGATATTCTCGCTGAAGCACAATGCGAAAAAGGATTATTGCTGTATCCCGGAGAAGAGTACTATCAGGTATTGATACAAACCGGATTTGATTTTACCTCATGTGTCCGCATGATGCCGGAAATTATGATGATGGATGACATGTGTCGGGATTCCGACACATGGAAAGTATTTTCCGGTTCCAATCTGAAGCTTTTCGCTCCATGGTTGTCTACAAGGGAGCGGGCAAGCCTCGACACTATAGCGCTGCATCCCCTCCATGTTCATGATCAGACATTCCGTATTGTACTCACTGAATCCCGTTTGTCCATGGGACGTACTCCGCTTACCCTTTCCGCAATTGATCTGGAACCTCTGGAAACGGTTCTCAAAAAAAATACTGCGCTTGTTTCTGCGCTGTCGGTACGGGATATTCCCGCAGAACATACCGCAACCGGGCAGGAAAAAATGACTGCGGCGTTCGGGGAACGGCGTACTGCCCTCCTCGTTTCGGTATCGTTTTCACGTCTTTTTCCCGATCCTGTCCAGATAGAAACCGACTTTACCCGCAATGTCTTGTACCGGGCGCTCGCGAACAGGATAATCCGTCAGGCCGGCCCCGCGAGTATCGTTCGGCGGGATCATGAGTATACGCTCAGAATCATTATTTTCGCGGCACAGGGTACTGATCCCGATTTATACATCTATCAGATGAAAAAAGCCCTTGAACGGCATTTCGGTGCGACACGGGTTGCCCGTCTGGATTTTTCGTCGTTCGGAACCAGCCAGAACCCGGAATATACCCGGGATTTTTTAAACGGAGTTCATTGAGGATGTGCACGGATTGCATTCGTCTGCACTCCGCGTATAATCCGGCTCGTGAGGCGGAACGGTTTGTCGACACGGCAATCAAGGAAAAAAATCCTCGTTGTATTGTTATTACTGAACCGGGGGAGTCTCATCTTGCCTCCGTACTACGTACCCGTTTTCCGAATGCATCCCTGATCGCCCTTCGCTACACCGCGGACAAATTCACCGAATCGGATTCGTTGTGGACAGCGGTTTGGCGACCCGGAGAAACCGGAACGGTAACTGATTTTTTGTACCGCTTCATTCCGGAAGAATTTATCCCCCAAACAGTGTTTGTTCCCTGGAAACCTGCCGATTCACTCTGGCCGGAAGCCGCAAAAGCGGTGTGGAGCGGTATAGCGGAGCTTGTACGTCTCCAGTCGGGGATACTGAGGACACGGACCCATTTCGGAAAACGATGGCTGACAAACATGGTGAATTCCGTGGTGCTTGCGAAAAATCCGGTACGCATTTCTGCCCTGACCGGTCCGGTACTCCTTGCCTGCTCGGGACCGTCCCTTGAAAGCGTGTTTCCGCAAGACCTGAGTTCATTTCATGTCGCGGCAGTTTCATCGTCCCTTGCCGCACTTTCAGAAAACCGTGTTTTTGCGAATATTTGCATAACCACCGACGGAGGGTATTGGGCACGGGACCATTTGCGCTACCTGCCATCCGGGACGGTCCTGGTCTTTCCGCCGGAAGCGGCCGTTCCCCGCACCATATTGGAAGAACAACCCGTCGTGTTTCTGTCGTATTCGTCGGCACTCGAAAAAAAGCTGTTTGATCTTGCCGGGATCAATTCGGTTCCCGCTGAGCGAAACGGCACGGTATCCGGAACGGCGGTCCGGTATCTTCTTGACAATGGACAAGGTTCCGTTATCGCGGCGGGTCTTGATTTGTCCGTGTCACGTTCTTTTTCTCACGCGAGGCCCCATGCCTTCGGCCCGCTGCTTGACTCAGGGACCCGCCGCACCTCACCCCTCTGCAGTGTCCTCCACGAACGCGCTGAAAACTCCTTTGCGCTCGATGCGTACGCGCGCTGGTTTGAAACGAACAGCCAAAGTTTTGACGGGAGATTGTTCCGGATACCGGCATCCCTCCGGTCAATTCCGGGAATACCTGTCCGCGACCTTGCACAGGAGAGCGGAACGAAAGCGTTTCCTCTTGAAATGATGACACAGGATGTTCCGGACCGACGCGTACGTGCGGAGCGAGTGGCACATTATCTTACCGACCGGGCTGGAACCGTGGCAGCCCTTACGCCGGGAATGGATGTTGAACCGGACATTCTTGAATTACTTCAGCTGGTTTCATTTGCCGCGTATACTACCGCAATGAAGTCCGGCGATTATCGGGTTCTATGCGCGGATACATCCCGGTACCTTGCGACCCTCGCAGAAAGGATTACCCGTCGTGTCCGGTGAGATTTTTTCGTCAAATCTTGCTTCGCTGAGGAAGGTGAATCCGGCGCTGGCGGATATGCTGGCTGGTGTTGTTTCCGATGATACGTATTCCGGCAGTATCCTGACCCGGAGCGGACACCCTGTTCCCTGTTACGGAGATGGTACACCGGCAAATTCGCGCTATGATCCCGAAACGGAAGCGGACCGTACGATAGCTGATTTGGGCGATGCTTCCTTTGTGTTGTTTTTGGGAATCGCCGGCGCATTTCAAATCCGCGCATTTTTGCGGAAAAATCCGGGTGCGTACTGTGCCGCAGCGGAAAAAAGCCTTCCCGCGCTCCGTTCGCTTCTCGAATCTGTCGCGCTTGATGACATACTTTCAAGTTCCAGGGTATATCTTCTGAAAGATTGTCTTCCGGATACCCTCATGGCACAGCTTCCAGCCCGGTATCTTCCGGCCGTACACGGCTCGTTCGCCACCTGTTCCTTCCGGTCATGGACTTCGCGGTTTTTCTCTTCTTCCGTACAGGATGCGATATCCTCCGTACTTGCTGCCGTGGGCCGGGACTATTCGGTACAGGCCCATTTCGGACGGATATGGTTTTCAAATTTCCTGAAAAACATGCACGAAATGCGGGGCCGGTTTGTTACGGAACTGCCCGGAATTTCCAGGGATAGATCGGCGATTATCGCCGCGGCAGGGCCCTCTCTCGAGAAGGATTTGCCGGAAATAGTGGCGAACCGGGACCGGTACTGCGTGTTTTCCACGGATACCGCCTGCGGCACGCTGGCCGGATACGGTATTGTACCGGATTATTATGTGACCATCGATCCGCAGCATTATTCGTCATGGCATCTGTTCCGGCCTCCCGAACCTGAAACCGTTTTTCTGGCGGATTGCGTTTCAAATCCGGCCGCAGTACAACGGGCACTTTCATACGGAGCGCGGGTTATTCTTTTCGCGGGCGGGCACCCGCTTTCACGTATGGCCGCCAACTGCTCGCCCCTGCCCGTACTCGACACCGCATCCGGAACGGTTACCGGCGCGGCCCGCAATGCCGCAATTGCGCTCGGATATGACAATCCCCGCGTTATCGGCGCTGATTTCGCGTATACGCGCGGCAAGCCCTATGCGCGGAACACCTATCTGTCCGAGCTTTTTGATTCGTCTTCCCAGAGAACAGCTTCTGCCGAATCCGCCTTTACCGCGCTCATGTTCAGAAGCGCGGTTGAACGTACGCACGACGCCGGAGGCTGGACCTATCATACCGAAGTTATGCGGTCATACAAGCAAGCCATGAACGCTGCCATACAGACAATCCGCTGGACGGATGATACCTTTTCCGCCTTTCCCGTGGATGAGTTTCTTGGACGGCTCACAAGGGGTTTGAAGGAGATCCTTTCCAATGATACCGGGCATACCGACTGGTATACCGCAATGCTCCCGTTCTTTGCGTGGTTTCAGCGGCATCATGCCATCCATCCCGGTGAAAATGGGCGGAAAAAAGCAATTCAACTTGCGCTGGACATGATTGCGGGATATACTGTTGCATCATGAGCAAAAGGTTTGTTACCGGTTACAGTATCTTCGCGTTTTTGGTCCTGCTGTTCTCCATCGCACTTTTTTCGGTTACCGTGTACTCGGAACTTCAAAAAGGAGCCGGGGAAGCCGACCTCAGTTTTTCCTGGATTACCCGTAGCACGTCTCTGTCCGCGGTAACTGACGGATTCATGAGCGATCAGTTTGTCGGAAAACTCACGGATACCTGCCGTAAATCCCGTTCACTCGTAGCGTTCATGATTACCACGCCCTCCGGTGTGGCCTATGCCTGGCCGGACCGTTCCGGGCAAATTTCCTATACCGCCAACGGCGAGGCGGTCCTGACCGGTTCTTCGCTTTTCATGCGCACGTTCAGTACTGAACTCGACATTCCCGGTCATTCCGGCCCTCCGGTAGTCGCGACCGCCGTCATGTACATTCTTCACCCTTCGGCAATTTTCACGGCAAGCAGACTGTCGTTTCTCATTACCCTCGCGCTGATTATGATAACCCTGATCGTCATACTTGCCTATTCACCCGGCAAGAACGGCAGTACACCGGTCGCCACGTCGTACGAGATGCCCGATACGCTTCCCGAGACCGCACGCGGTCCGGATGCCGATGAGCTTGCCCGGGTAACGGTTCCGCCGTTTGACGATACCGCCGCCGATGACGATTTCGGGTTTCCGTTTGACGAACCGGGATCCGGCTACGACGAACCTGATAATGGCTACAACGAGCCCGAAAATGGCTACGATGAACCCGACACGGGTTATGACGATACCGATATCCATGAGCACAATGGTGAAGTATTCCAGGATATTGAACCGGATCACATTCCGGATAGTGCCCCTGCTGACATTTCTGACACCATCGATGATCAGCGCCCGGAGGGGTTGTATTCCCCGGCGACCGGAGTCGGCTGGGAAGAATACCTGAAAGAGCGTCTCGATGCCGAACTGGTACGGGCGGCTTCGTCGGAACAGGACCTGTCACTCATGGTGGTGCGCATTTCGGGTACAAAACACACCGATCTCGTTTCCCGCAAGATAGCGCAGGCTTTTCTGGAACTCATCAAATTCCGCGATATGGTTTTTGAATTCGGTGTTGACGGATTTGCTGGAATTTTCCAGAACGTAACCCTTGATCAGGCCATGAAACTGGCCGACGAACTGTACGAGAATATCGATGCGCTGCTGATGGAAAGCGGATACGAAAGTCAGATAACCATCGGCATTACCACGCGGACCGCCCGGCTCATTTCGGCCGATCGGATGCTCGATGAAGCGGTAGCCGCCGCGACAAAAGCTGTCGCGGAGCCGGATCTTCCCATCGTTGCATTCAGGGCAAATCCGGATAAATACCGGGACTTTGTCGCGGGCAATCTCTAGTCCCCTTCTTGCACGTTAAAAAACGATTCAATCCGCGTCGCTGTCTCCGCGGGGATTATCCACGATACCTTGTGGATGTCTTCGCTCATGATCGCGTGCTCTGCGGAAAGCCGTGAAAACCCGATCCGTATCGTAGAAAGATTCCCCAACTCCAGAACCAGTTCCTGTTCGGGTACTACCGGTATATTGGTTATATCCACGCAGGAAAGTCCTTCCAGCGCGCGCTGAAGGCCCTTCAGTGCATCCGGCGGAACTTCCCGTTGATGGTACCCGTCCGGGGTTAGAACAGCTCGCTGGAGACCCGATTTTTCAAATATCGACTCGAAGGGCCGCAGATTCACCCAGAACGCGGTACGGGTATCAAGAAAATACTGTATGCCGTTATCGGTACGGTACACGATCGGTCCCCGGGAAATATACCGGAACCATTCATCCGCTCCCGTTGTACCGAACGCGACTTGCGTTATCGTACCGCCGAAACGGCCGCTTTCGATTCTGTAGTCCGCCCGCTCTCCGGTTTCATGGATCCGGTGATCACGGATACCGGTGTCAGTCAGGACATGCCGGCGGGACAATTCGTCGTAGAAGGCCGTGAATCGTGTCATGTTCAGCGGGTACTGCGCCGAACCATCCAGGGTAAGATTCCACTGATCGCCCGTACGGATAAAATACAGGGGGAAGGAATCAGCCTTTTGAAGCATGAGGTACTCCAGCGGTCCGTCTGCGAGAAAAGATTCCGATACGGCGGATTCCGGTCCATTCACCGGTATCAGGTACACCGATAATGAGAACAGAACGGCTGCGAGCAGGACCAGGAGCATACGATTTTTTTTCACGGGAAGAGCCTCCGCACAAGGGCAAAAGAGGACGGGTCCCGTCGTTTCAGGGTACTTATGTGTTCCCGTCCTGAAATCCACTCCGCACAGTTCACAAAAAACGTATAGTTGTCCCATGCGCCGGTGAAATCGTTGAGCGAAGATACGGCATGTTCATCCGGTATAACGATCAGTCGGGAACCGTCATCACGGATTACACCGACGATAAAGCTCCCTTCCCCGCTCCAAACGGTTTCCCCGGAGTTAACGAGCGGGCGGGTGTCAAACGGGGCATGGTCCGCCTGCGCGTTTTTTCCGGTTTGCATGAGCGGAATTCCCGCAGAACCGTCTATTGATACCGGCGACGGCCAGTACAGCTGGAGCGCCGGGACCCCGGAAAAAACGGAATGCCCGTTCAGGAATCCCGATTCGGGAATTCTGATCCAGTAGGGATAGGGCACCGTTTGTACTCCCTCGTCCTCAAGAGCGTTCATGATGATGGTGTAATGGTTTTTGTCGCGGAGCAGACGATCCTGTACGGCGATACCCCGGCGGCGGAGCAACTCGATGACCGGATCACCGGATTTCGTGCGGGCGGACCAGTCGCCGGTACTGTCGATTTCCGTACCGGAAACCATGACCAGGGCATTCCCTCCCCGGTTCAGGAATTCGTCTATCGAACGGGCGACCGGTCCGGTAGCAAAGCGCGAACCGATCACCACAAGAGGAACTCGTTCATCAAGACCATTTTCGGGATTATCAACGGGAACGAGGGTGAATTCCGCGTGTTCAAGAAGCAGTTGCAGATGATCATGGCCGCTTCCGGGGTTTCCCAGAACAAGAACCTGCAGCGGATATTCGCGGGAACCTTCCACAAGGGATTCAATCGAACGTGTCAGCTCATACTCCGCAAGGGTATGTCCGGCAATCACCGGAACAAGGCGGCTCGAACCGCGGTATTCGATGAGGATTCCCGAGTAGTTCCCGTCAGCAAGGGGAACCAGTCCGAGTTTTTCCGGAAAGGCGGGCGAAATGTTTTGAACCGGGTCGCGTGCATAGAAGCGCAGATGTTCCCGATTCTGCCGCTCGTACCGGTCAAGAAGCATGGAAAGGGCCGTACCCGACAAGCTCTCGGCGTATGAATCCGTGCGGTACCAGGTAATGATGCATTCGGAGTCGAGCCGGTCAAGCAGGGTCACCGTACAGGGCTTCAGGGTGTAGGCGCCGTCCCGCGAGAGATCACGGACGGGGACGGTGGAGATGCCGACAGCGGCAAAGAGCGACAATGCCGTGATCACGGCAATATGCACTACCGTGTGGCGGTAATCGGACGCAAGAAGGATCGCGGTTGAAAAGTAGAATGTGATCCAGAAAAGATCCAGATACTCCCCGGAAAGCGCATATATGATGCGGAAAACGGAAAGATGGCGCAGCGGCGGCAGCAGGTGGAAAAGAATTGAACAAAAGACAAGGACACCCGCGGTGCGGAACGCAGGAAAACGCGATCCGTTTCTGTGGACATGGAGGCGGCAGGCGGCAAATACTATCAGAATGGCGAGAATGTACAACGTGAGCGAAAGATAACCGGTCACGCCGTGGTTCCTCCCGGTTTTGAATCAGTCTTCATACTCAATGGGCACTACCAGGCGATCCCTGCTCAGAATGGTTTCGGGGAAGATCGCTTTCGCCTCGGAAAGAAGCAGTTTAAGGTCGGAGTCGGTATAGCGGGGACTGTAGTGTATGAGCGCCATTTTTTTAACCTTGCCGTCACGGGCAACCGTCGCTGCCTGTTCGGCGGTCATGTGTTTCTTTTCCGCCGCGGTCTCGGCAAGGGCCTTTTCAAACATGCCCTCACAGACGAGAAAATCGGAGTTTTTTACTTCCTCCGCTATTGAGGGTAAATATCTGGTGTCGGTAACATAACTGAATTTGCGCCCTTTGCGGGGTGCTCCCAGCACCTGCTCCGGAAGCACGGTCTCACCCTCAAGGGAGGTTACCGCTTCACCGTTTTGCAGACGGGACCATAAAGGCCCGCAGGGAACACCAAGTTCTTTCGCCCTGTCCGGATTGAATTGTCCGGGCCGTTCGTATTCTTCAAGTGTGTACCCCACACAGGTTTTTGTGTGCTGGAGGGGAAACGCGCGTACATGAAAGTCCTCTCCCTGATACACGATTCCGGGTTCGGTGATTTCTTTCACCACGATCTGATAATTGATGTACATGTCGAGAACCTGACGGCTAGACTGAATATACTCGGCAATTTTGGGCGGTCCGTAAATATAGAGCGGATCGTCACGGTCTACCTGTGAGGAAAGCATGAGTAAACCGGGCAAACCGGTAACATGGTCCGCATGGGTATGGCTGACAAATATCGCATTGATTTTTTTCCAGCGCAGATTGAGCCGTCGAAGGGAAACCTGTGTCCCTTCACCGCCGTCGAACAGGAACAAGTCTCCCTCACGGCGCAGCAGGACGGAGGTAAGATGTCGGTACGGAAGGGGCATCATGCCGCCGCAACCGAGAACAAAGGCTTCAAGATTCATGGTATGGAAGTATACCGGAACCGTTCCTCCTTGACAATGGAACACTTGCTGATACAATAAAGGGTATGATAAACACCTTGCTTATAATAGACCCGCAGAATGATTTTTGTGACCCCGCCGGAGCGCTCAGTGTTCCGGGTGCGGACGAGGACTGTGCCCGTCTTGCGTCCCTTATACGGCGAAACATCGCCAAACTGGATTCAATCCATATAACCATGGATACCCATCACCTGTATCATGTCGCGCATCCGATATTCTGGCTTGACCAGAACGGAAAAATGCCCGATCCGTTTACCATAATTACCCTGGAAGACATTCGCGCCGGAACATACCGGGCGGCCGTTGACCAGTACCGGCATTATGCTGAAGAATATGTAACGACCCTTGAGCAGACCGGAAAATATAACCTGTGTATCTGGCCTCCCCATTGTCTCATCGGCACCTGGGGTCACAATGTATATAAACCGCTGGCGGACGCGCTTCATGAATGGGAAATGAGTGTTCCGGGCAGAATCGTTGACTATACCTACAAGGGAAGCAATGTTCGCACCGAACATTACAGTGCGATTCGTGCTGAAGTCTCCGACGCGGCGGATCCGGGATCGCGAACAAACTTCGCGCTGATTGAACGGCTTAAAACGGCGGATAATATCGCGATTGCCGGTGAAGCGCTTTCCCACTGTGTCGCGAACACGGTCCGGGATCTTGTTACCACCATCCCGGTTGAAAAGCTCATTGTTCTCACCGATGTGAGTTCATGCGTGACAGGGTTCGAACATCTTGGAAAGGAATTCATTGACGAAGCAGCCGCAACGGGCATCCGCCTCATGAGTTCCCGGGAATACCTCGCCTGAGCAGTTTCCGGACCTTCTTGAACCACACCAGACGGAGCCATTCCGCAACGGAATATATCCGGTAACGTACCGGTTTGAGCGGTATGTCCAGACTGCCGGTCCGGTGCACTACCCTGCCGCCGAAACCGGTTTTGAACCGGAACAGGCCGTGCATGGGATGGGCGGGGTCGTCCGTGGGCGGAATGCCGTAAAAATCATATCTGAGACAACCGGCTTCCTTCGCGTCGCGGATCGCCTGCCACTGCAGGGCGTAGGCCGGCATCATGTTGCGTTTTTTCGCGGTTGAAGCGCCGTAGAGATAGGTTGCTTCTTCACGGTAAAAAAGCACGATGATTGCCGCGAGCGCGTCTTCGTCATGCCGGGCGATGTATATGCGCAATGTGAGCGCATCTTTTTTTTCAAGTACTGTTTCAAAAAGATCACGGTAATACCGGCTGCTGTGAATGGTAATGCCGTCGCGGGAAGCGGTTTCCGTATACAGGGTGTAAAATACGGGAAGCGCCTTCTCCATGGCCTCCCTGCCCTCATACGATTCAACACGTACGTCCTTTTTTTCCGGAATTCGTATGTTGTACCGCCATTTCGGTTTCATGTTTCCCAACAGTGTTTCTTCGGAAACGGAGAGATCGAGAATGACGGTATCCGGAGGCTGAATGTCCATGACCGCTTTGCGGATTCTTGATCGTCCGGGGGATTTTTCCCAGGGAGGATCGAATCGTATGAAAACGGTATCACGGGGCAGCAGGGGTTTGAGTTCCCGTGCAAGGGATGTCAAAAGATCCCGACGTGCGCGAGACGAAATGGGAACGATCTCGGGACCCATCGGAACATAGGCTATTGAGCCCAGACGGCGAATGGTACGTACAAGAACCGACAGAAAAATGGAATCCACCCGGAAAAAATGCGCCTTCCAGCCGTACTTCTCCTTGAACGCCGCCCACAGCGGCGTTTGAAGGAATGAGACTGGTAGTTGTCCGTTTTCCAATGTTTCCGGGAGAACCCGTTGAACAATCATGCGGTCAGGAAACCTCGCCGTCGGCAACGTTCCCGGTACGTACCGGCAGTCCGGCGGCTTTAAGAACCGTGTTTCCCACCATGAGGTTGTTTTTTTCTACCCGCAGGGGTACGGAGAAGAACACGTCTGCGCTTATTTCAGCCGGTTTTTCCGCCGCGGGGTCCGCGCCGTCCGGGATTATGACGGTGCCGGGAGCGGCCCAGGAAACATCGAGTACTTCGAGGATTTCGGTTTCGTCGGCCTGTTTACAGCTGGCCGCGAGAAGCATTCCCTGCGATTCAACACCACGCATTTTCCGGGGTTTGAGATTGTCCGCCACAATGACGGTTTTACCGAGAAGTTCCTCTTCGGTACAATACGGAACCAGTCCGGAAACGATCGTCCGTTCATTGCCCGATCCGTCGTCGAGTTTTTCTATGTAGAGTTTGTCGGCGTCGGGATGTCGCGAGATCGAGATGATTTTCGCGGCTTTCAGCGCGATTTTTTCGTTGAATACCGCTACCGGGTCAACGGGGGGTGTTTCTTCCTTTGCTGTTTCTTGTGTCATGGTTTCCCGTTCCTTTCGTTCGGACTGCGATCCCGCAAACCGTTCACGGAATGCGTTCATCGTTTCGTTGTCCATTGGTTTGAAAATGATTTCGGGTGAATCAACCCGATCGAGTCCAGTATCGGTACACAGGGTATCCCAGGTGAGACTTCCCGTTTCGTTTTTGACCGATCCGGAGTTTGCCGCACAGTGTATTGATCCCGACCAGATGGTATGACCGAAGAATGACGCAACCCGGTCCGCGAAATACGGCATGTAGGGATGCAGCATGATGGTGATGTCCCGGATGAGATAACACAGATCATGCATGAGGGCGGCAGCTTTTTCGGGATCTTCCGTTCGGGTTTTCCAGGGTTCGCCGTCCTGAAACGCCTTGTTGGCGATCGAAGACAACGCAAAAATCTCGCGGAATGCGTCGCGGATGTTTGCCCACTCAAGATTTTTTCCCACCTTGTCCCTGGCGTCAATACGGGCTTTCATGAGCATGTCGCGTACTTCTACAATGTCTGCCCTGGTTCCCGAGTATGCCGGCGGAATGGTGCCGTCATAGTACCGGCTGATGAAGGTAAGGGTCCGGTTAACCAGGTTTCCCAGATTACCGATGAGTTCCCCGTTCATTTTCTCCTGAAAGTCTTTCCAGGTGAACTGGGCATCCGCTTTTTCCGGACGATTGTAATAGATGTAAAAGCGCCAGATATCCGAGTGAATGCCGGATTCCTTCGCGTCGTTTCCGAATACCCCGATACCCTTCGATTTCGAGAATTTTCCGTTTTCATAGTTGAGGTACTCGGTGCTGGACATGTGATGGAGTTTTGTCCATTCCCGTCCGGAACCGATCAGGGTCGAGGGAAAAATGACGGTATGAAAGGGAATGTTGTCCTTGCCGATAAACTGGAAGAGTTCAACGTTGTCCGGGTCCTGCCACCAGGCTTTCCAGTCAATACCGCACTGGTCCGCGAGAGATTTGGTGATTGAAATATACCCGATGGGCGCATCGAACCAGACATAAAATACCTTGTCTTCAAAGCCGGCTTTCGGCACGGGAATACCCCACTTGAGATCGCGGGTAATGGCGCGTTCCTGGAGTCCGTCCCTGATCCATGCCAGCGTAACCTGCATGGCGTTTCGCGCCCATTGTCCGTTTTCACTGGCTTTTTTCATCCATGCCTCATATTTGGGCAGAATGGCGGGAAGGTCGATGTACAGATGCTTTGTGGAGCGGATTTCGGGTGTAGCGCCGCAGGTGAGACACCGGGGTTCGCCGAGTTCCGTGGGATCCAGGAGTTTACCGCAATTTTCGCACTGGTCTCCCCGGGCATCGTCGTAGCCGCAGGAGGGACAGTTGCCGCGGACAAACCGGTCAGCGAGAAAACGCTGGCAGGAGGTGCAGTACAACTGCTCGATGGTATGTTCCCGGATGTATCCGTTTTTTTCAAGATCGAGAAAAAGCGACTGGGTAATCTCGGTCTGCTGGGGAGTTGATGTTCGTCCGAAATGGTCAAAAGCTATTGAAAACCATTCATAAATGTCCTTGTGAATGGCATGATAGTGATCGCACAGTTCGCGCGGAGTCTTTCCCTCTTCCTGGGCACGGGTTTCCGTGGCGGTTCCATATTCGTCGGTGCCGCAGATATACAGGGTATCGTAACCGCGAAGCCGGCAGTACCGGGAATAGACATCGGCGGACAATACCTGGATGAGGTTGCCAAGATGCGGGACATTATTTACGTATGGCAGGGCTGACGTAACAAGTTTTCTTTTCATTCCGTCATGATAAAATTTCGGATGAAACTAGTCAACGCCCGTGCGGAACAAAGTGTCAGCAGACGAATTTGAGAAAGACCGTCTTCTCGGTTTCGTAGTTTGAACTCAGGTCGACTTTCCAGTACAAAAAGACGCGCGCACCGTCCGTTATGATCGTTTTTTCCTTGGAACCGGCCTGTCTGGTCTCGATAACAACCGGAACAAGGGAAACGGAGGGGTTTTCGTTGGCTTCAAGGGTAAAGGTGCATTTGGAACAGGAGTCAACCAATTGTATCCAGGAAACATCATCGTAACCCGCGGGTTCAATGCCGGATTCCTTTCTGGCGTCTTCAGAGAAAACGGTAACCGGAGGTTGTTTGTTTTTCTTGCCGTTCAGGAGGGAAATATCCAGTTCGGTAACGAAAATGCCGGTCAGTTTGAGCGGGCTTTCGTTCTTGAGGATGTACTGAACCTGGATTCCTTCGTTGCGGAAACTGTACTGTTTCTTCAGTGAAAGCGGCTGCTGGAGGGGACCGAAGGTTGCATTTGTTTTGAGCAGAATCTCGCACCGGGTCCGGTCAACGGAGAGTTCCTGATAGATTGAATACCGGAAAAGATCCGGTTCCGACGGCAGTACCCCCCGGGAGAGTTTCCGCAACGCCCCGGGAGAAAAGAAATGGTCAATAAAAAGTCCCGACGAGGGAATGCTCGTATCACAAAAATTGCGGTAAACCGGAAAAATGTCGAATTCAAAAATCTTTCCTCCGTAGGGATGTACATACATGTTCGCTGATTCGAGCTGGCAGAGATATTCCCGCACACTATCCATGTCGAAATCGGTACAGACTATGGATGGTGAAAAAACGCCGCGGATTCTGGTGGTTTTTTCCGCCATAAGCAGATTCTTGTAGGCAAGCGTTCTGAGTGAACGGCTTTCCGGGGTATCGAATCCTTCCTGGATGCGGTAGGTTTCACCGTACTGGGCTTGCCAAATTTCTTCCCGCGCGGTTTTTTTTCGCGCCTTGTCTCCCCTGAGCTGGTTTACGAGAATGTTTACATACATCATTTTTGCATACAGACGCATGATGTTCTCGGAGTTGATCAGGTATTGTTTTACGGAGGTTCTTGCCAGTATCCGGATGTCGTCCGGTGCGGGATTGTCTTCATAATCGTAGGGCGACATTCCGGACGAGATGCAGGCCCGGAGATTCGGCGTCCTGGTTTTCAGGAGCCGCGCCGGTGTTGTCAACTCAATCTGGACGCCTGACCTTGACAAGGACGCGAGAAAACGCTCCATCCATGATGAATTTCCTTCGGGTGCGGTAAAGAGTGCCGGTATGGAGGTCTGGTCAAAAAATACGATAATGGTAACTTCACCCTTGTCGGTATCGGAATACTGCAGAATATCAAGAAAATTCTTCGGCGAAATCCGTTCAAGAAACCGGTAACGGTTGTCGAGCGGAAGCGCGATGAGTGTTTTTCCGCTGTCTTCCAGCGTAACCGGAGACAGACCGTTCACCCCCGGGAAGCCGCTGGTTTCCAGCATTACCTTGTCCATGAGGAGATACTCGATTCCGCAGGTACACAGGGACGAAATGAGTGAGGGATCCCAGGCGCTGCCGGGAAGCCAAAGCCCTCGAGGACGTTTTCCGAACTGTTTTCTGAGCGCGGTGGTGAGCTTTTCAGTTTGCCCTACCCGGTCGGCGGGAGGGAGAACGGGAAAATAGGGTGTGTAAAAGCCGCCGCCCAGAACCTCAAGCTGTTTTCGGGAAATCATTTCCTCCACGATCATCAGGAATTCGGGATGCGCGTGTTCAATCCAGTCAAGAAAGGGGCCGGACATGAACAGGGCAAAGGACAATTCCTGTGATGTGTAGAGGCTGGATAACAGGGGTTTATACAAATCCTGGTACTGTGTTTCATATACTGATGAATCACATCCGGGAGTTATTGTACATGTTGTTCCTAAACATAACTTGACTGACACTGGTTAACTATCCTGATAGGAGTGATTGATAATAGGCAAAAGTATACCCCATATGTCGCATTTTTTAAAGAAATAAAACGCGGGTATGACGGAGAAAAATCCTGTGTATTGTTAGGGAAGAACCCACCAAGAAATATCGGGAGCATAAAATGCCAGGGAAAGGAGTCCAAGACTGACGAGTGATATGGGCGCACCCTTCCAGGCATACGGAATTCGTGAAGGACTGATGCGTTCCCTGACCGAAAACAGGAGGATGGTAACCAAAACCCAGGAAAGTATCCCGGAAAGTACAACGAGAATTCCGGTAAGGAAACTTGTTCCCTCGAACAGCGCCAGCAGCACAATTCCGAAGTAAAAAACCCGTTCTTCACCGGGAACCGGTTTTTCGGTATAACCGGTCAGTGAAAGACCTATTTGCATCAGCACACCAATGGTAACGGTAAGTACCGGAACAAGATAGGACAGATTGAATGGAACCAGAAAGACGGACACGGGATACCAGAGAACGATAAAGGATCCGAGTGAAAGAACAAGCATGGCGGGGATGCGGAGAAAGAATGCTATGTCTTTGCCTGAATCGAGAAAGGATCGCTCCATTCCGATGCCGTACATAAAAACCGCTGAGCAGGATACGGCGTAAAACATGATGGTTTCCAGAATACTCATGATTGTTTATGGGCTCCTTTTTCAGCGAACATCAATTTTAACAAAAAAGAAAAGATTCCGGTCAGAATGAGCGCTCCGCCGCCTGTTCCCAGAACACGCAGTATCCAGGAATTTCCTGAAGGTATAACCGTTATTTCAAGCAAGCCGGAAAAGGCCGGCAGGGAAATCGTACCAAGACCGAGTAATTCACGAACTGCTGAAAAAAGAATCAGAACGGGAATAAAAAGGATTACCGGTGAAAAACTGTCAACGCGCCGGTTTTCTGCGTTGATACTGACGAGAAGCAGGTATGAAAAAGCGGAAAGATAGATATACATCTCGAGTGATAACGCCAGAAGCGGATAGACTCCGGCGAGAATTCCGTAAAAAAGTGCCGCGGTTCCTGCCAGACCCGCAAGTTCGAGAACCTGGGCAAAGTGACCGATATTCAGACGTTTTACGAGTTCCCGTACCAGCAAACCGGCTCCATAATAAAAAAGGATGGCAGCAGAAAAAACAAGAGCATACGCAAAACGGGACGTAGCCGGAATCAGGGGGCACAGTGAAAAAAGAAAGAGTGACTGTTTATTTTTCATGGAACGCTCCTGGCGGCAACAGCCGCAATCTTTTGCTTCCAGCTCTCGATCATCCTTGGGGTAATGCCGAATCGTACGGCATCTTCCCGGTAGTCCGGATGAAGGAGAAAGCCGCAAAATTCGACTGGACCCGAATCCCGAATGCAAAATACGGTACTGTATGGACCGGATCGTCCGGTAATCGTAACGATGTACACTGACGCACGGCTGTTTCCGATTGTCGCGCCATACACACGGCCGAATGAAAGACCTGCCCCGGCGGTACGGCTTTCGTCCGAGACAACTACCGCACTTGTGGACCATTGCTCAAGAACGCTTTTTGCCGCACTCATAACGGTTTCATCGGAGTAGCGCCGGGTGAGCGTATTGATGAAAATGATAAAAAAGAGAAATACCACGAGGGAGGCAGCGAGGGACAGGGCCATCTTGAGTTTTTTTCGTTGTTCAACGGTCATGCGTGTACACTCCGTAGCGCCAGTATTCTTTTTTCAAGGTACTCGATAATGGTTGCCAGTGGATTCACCGAAATGACGGTAAATACCGCACCGGCGGGGGAACCG